>CANGPX010000006.1 GCA_947456095.1 Acidimicrobiaceae bacterium | reverse complement strand
AGTGGTTTCAACCACTGGTGACGGATCAACCTCGGTCACGAGTTCCACCACGAGCGTCTGCACCGTCACCAACGGCGACGTCAACTACATCGGCGTTGGAACCTGCACCCTCGTCGCTCACGTGGGACAAGGCACGAACTACTCCTCGGCTGATGGCTTGAGCCAAAGCTTCACGGTCAGCCGTGCTGCCTCGTCAACGCCATCAATCACGAACCTCCCTGGTTCAGGCACCTTCAACGGTTCCTTCACCCCAGTGGTCTCGACCACCGGTGATGGCACCAAGTCAGTCACCAGTTCAACGACCAGTGTCTGCACGGTCACTGCTGGAATCATCAACTACATCGGCGTCGGAACCTGCACCTTGGTGGCTCACGTTGGACAAGGCAACACTCACGCAAGTGCTGATGGCTTGAGCCAAAGCTTCACGGTCAGCCGTGCTGCATCGTCAACGCCAAGCATCACCAACCTCCCGGGTTCAGGCACCTTCAACGGTTCCTTCACCCCAGTGGTCTCGACCACCGGTGACGGATCAACCTCGGTGACTTCATCGACCACCAGCGTCTGCACCGTCACCAACGGCATCGTGAACTCGATTGGAGCTGGCACCTGCACCCTCGTGGCTCACGTGACCAACGGCACCAACTACTCGGCTGCTGATGGCTCGGCGCAGTCCTTCACGGCTGGCAAGACAGTGCTCTACGTCGTCCCTGACGCAAAGGCAGTTCTCTATGGCGCAGCAGTGCCGAGCTACAGCTTCACCCTTCACACCGGTTCTGCTTCGGGCACAGTTGTTGCTCCAGGAATCGCAACAGCACCAACGTGCACAGCGTCCTACACGCCTACGACATCACCCAATGTGTCGCCACTGTTCATCTCGTGTTCAGGTGGCAGTGACGCCACCTACGCGTTCAACACCGCTGCCACCGCTCGTCTCACGATTGGCTGGGGAAGCATTTCCCCACTCACCCTCTCGTTTGCCTACAACGGAGCAAAGCTGACCGCAGTGGACAAAAAGGCGCTCAAGCGATTCGCTGCGACCATTGTTGCCTCGTCATACTCCAAGGTGACCGTGTTTGGGATGGCGAACCCTGGAGCACAAGGCCTTGACATGACGTTGGCGAACCGGAGAGCTTCCGTTGTGGCGGTCTACCTGATTGGCCTCTTCAGCTCAAACCCCAACTCGAAGGTTTCAGTGCAGATTGCTCCATCAAAGATTGGGCGGTCAACCAACCAAGCACTCAACCGAGTTGCGGTGATTGAACCCACGCTTTGACCGACTTTTGCGCAAAGAGCTGGAGGATTGAATCCCCCCGCTCACGCCCGAGGGGCTGAATGGTCTTCTTGGCAGGAGCGGTCCATGGCGGCTTTGTCTTGACTGGACTCACGAGTCGATGCTGTCCTTTTTGTTTTGTTGTCCTTGGCAACGTTCACTGCATCTGACGCGTCGTTGACTCAAGGCGGAACAAGTTCCAAAGAGGGAGATGATTGACGCCAGAACTCCCGAGAATCTTGGCAAGCCAGTGGGTCAGAACCTCTCCCAAGGCGTCGTCAGGGATGGTTGCTGATGAGCATCATGCGAACATTGACTCTCATGGACACTTGGTTCTTTCAGTGCACACCTCGGTGGCATGCGTCCGTCGAGGATGCTGTTTCACGCAAGACGTGCTGCCAACTCCTCTTTGGTTTTCATCTTGGAGATCTCGGAGCACTTGGCCAGCATGTTGGCGATGACCGGAGCCTTGAGGTGAGTCACCCATTCGGCCGCTTGGCCGAGCTGATTGCTCGAGACACCATGGTCGCTCTTGCCACGACAAGGTGAACAGCAAAGCAAAAGCGAGCGAAGAAGGCGTCGGGTGAACGGCGGAACTGACTGACCCCTCTTGGGAGCCCCAGGTGTTGTTCGCTGTTGGGCCAAGCGTCGCTCATCTCGTCAACGTGCGGAGCCGGAATACGAGTTGCCCCTTCATCGCCGTGCAGTGTTTTTCTCACGGTGCTTCAGTGCAGCGTGAAATCTTCGGGGGAGAGTTTCGGGTCCTTCTCCTCAACCAAAGGTGAAGGCGTAGGCCGAGAGGCCCTTGGTCACTGACAGGCGGAGTTCTCCATCTCGTTGACGTGGCAGTGCAACAAGTTGATGGAGGCTTGGAACCCCACGAACTTGGAACGTGCGCAGCAGATGCCCATTCAACCGCTCGGTCACGGTCCCATTTCCGGCCAAAACGAGAAAGACGTTCTTGGCGGTGAAATTGAGGTCGATTTCCGCCTTTGCTCCTGCGGTGATGGACTCTCCCGAAGCCGTCCATGTTCCGCCCAAGTTGTAGTAGCCGTTTTGGGTACTCGCAGGAAAGTCAAAGTGTTCGGTTGATCCACTCGTGACACTTCCGTTTTCTTGGAAGGCAGAACGATCTGCTCCGAGATAGGTCTCAGGAGTAAGAGAACCCGTTGGGGTCGTGTCGGCAACGCTCGTTGGTGGAGGAAGGGGGCGACCTGGGTTTGCTGCTCGCAGCAAACTTCGAATCAGCGATTCAGTGTGGGTGTAGTTCCCCTCGCCATAGCCCACGTGGCGGATCATTCCGGTGGCGTCGACGAGATAATCCGCTGGCCAATACTGGTTGGCGTAGGCCTGCCAAGTGGCGAGATTGGCATCGACGGCAATGGGGTAGTGCACCCCAAGGGCTTGCGCTCCAGCCTTGACGTTTTGGACGTCATGCTCAAAGGCAAATTCTGGCGAGGCTACGCCAACGACTTGCAGACCAACGCCGCGGTACCGGTCATACCAGTTCTTTACGTGCGGGAGGGAGCGTTGGCAGTTGATGCACGAATACGTCCAGAAATCAATGAGCACGACGTGGCCCCACTGGCCTTGCATGGTTAAGGGCTTGTTGAGATTGGTATTCAGCCATCCCGTGATCCCCTTGAACTCAGGGGCAATCCCGCAGTTGCTGAGGCCACTCTCTGTGCCACTCGCGGCCGTAGCCTCACACTGCGCCAATGCATCGGCACTTCGCTCTCCAGAAAGTGAACGCAAGGATTTCGTTGTCGCCTGCCCACCTTCGATCCAGTGCTGCAAAGAGGCGGTATACGAAGGGAGTGCTCGTTGAAGCGGAGCGGTGAGATTGAGCGCTACCGACACACTCATGACAATGAGAACCATCCCAGCAATGGGGCGAAGGCGGCGGGCTCTGGCGGTCAACCACCTGTTGCGTTCAATCAGTCGATCACCAGCAAGCGCGACAACGAGGAGCGGTAGGCAAACACCAACGCCGAAGCAGAAACTGAGTGCCAAGGTGGTGAAACTGGCGTGGTGGCGAGCTCCAAGGACTGCCACGGTTGCCAAGACGGGTCCGGCACAGGGAACGAAGACAAAACCGAGACCAATTCCACAGAGAAAACTCGAGCGTGTGCCTCGGGTTCCCTCTCGAGCAAACCGGGCAAAGGGGCCTTCAAGGAGTTGTGCGAGGCGCGGAACAACAAGGCTCAGGCCAAAGATGAACAGCGTGGCAATGCCGAGATCATGGAGAAAGACGTCAGGCAGATGCGCTGCGCTGAGCAGTTCTGCCCCAACAGCAGTGAAGAGGCTGAAGCTGATGACGAGTCCGGCAACGAGCGAGAGGGCCCGACGACGTCGCTGCCGTGCGAAGGTGCCTTCGTCGGCCCCCTCCACACTCCAGCCAACGAGGACGACTGGCAAGACCGGCAAGATGCAAGGAGAGATCCCAGCGACCACTCCGGCGAGGAAGGCAATCCCAAAGAGGCTAAGCACGAACATCCTTTCGGAGACTGCACAAAAGCATAGGACAGCAAGCAGAAATTGAACTCAACTCCACAGCGTCCGCCCGGGTTGCGCGGTGTGAGTCAAGTCCACCGGGCAAAAAGCGATGCTCACAAGGTGAGGTGAGGTCTCAAAACACTAAGTGGCAACCTCTTTTGACCAGTGGCCCTTCATCGCAACGCTGCTGCCGTCTTCGTCGGGCAGACTGTTGACATGGCGTACATCTCTACGAATCCAACCACCGGCGAAGTCGTTGCAACCTTCGAGAACCACACCGAAGAGGAAGTCGATGCACTCGTCGGCTTGGCGGCAACATCGTTTGCGACCTATCGACACACCAGTTTTGAAGACCGGGCCATGTGGATGCGCACCGCGGCTGAGACCTTTGAAGGCGAACTGCCGAACATTGCTGCGGTGTTGACCGAAGAAATGGGAAAGACCTTTAACGCTGCTCGTGGCGAAGTGATGAAGTGCGCCATGACCATGCGCTACTACGCCGAGCACGCAGAGTCGATGCTGATGGAGCAGTCCATTGCAACGTCTGGTTCGCGCTCTGGGGTTCGCTATGACCCACTTGGCGTCATCTTGGCGGTCATGCCGTGGAACTTCCCCCTGTGGCAAGTGGTGCGGTTTGCTGCTCCTGCGCTCATGGCGGGAAATGTTGGCCTGTTAAAGCACGCGTCGAATGTTCCGCGATCAGCGTTGTTGTTAGAAGACGTGTTCCGCCGAGCTGGTTTTCCCAACGGTTGTTTCACCAACTTGTTCTTGCCAGCCAGCCGAGTCGCAGCACTGATTGGTGACGACCGCGTCGCAGCGGTCACCTTGACCGGGAGCGAAGCAGCCGGGCAATCCGTTGCTGCAGCCGCTGGTCATGCACTCAAGAAGTGCGTGCTTGAACTTGGCGGCTCAGACCCGTTCATTGTGGCAAATTCAGCTGATCTTGAGCGAGCGGTTCCCATGGCGGTGACTGGTCGGGTCCAAAACAACGGACAAAGCTGCATTGCCGCCAAGCGCTTCTTGGTAGTTGAAAGTCGCTACGACGAGTTCCTTGCACGCTTTGCCGCTGAGATGGACGAAGTCATCGTCGGCAATCCCATGGACCCAGCAACTGGAGTTGGACCACTGGTGTCGGCGCAACAACGAGATGAAATCGCCGAACAAGTTGCCGATGCCATCTCCAAGGGTGCAGTGGTGCACGCAGGTGGCACAGCCGTTGACGGCCCAGGGTTCTTCTACCGGCCAACAGTGTTGACCGGTGTTGATGCCTCGATGCGCGCTGGGAGCGAAGAACTCTTTGGTCCCGTTGCCGTGGTTGAAAAGGTGCGAGACCTTGACCATGCCATTTCGGTCGCCAACGCAACCCCTTGGGGCCTTGGTGCCTCAGTGTGGGCAAATGACTTCGCTGAACAAGAAAAAGCAATTGCTGGCATTGAAGCAGGGATGGTCTTTGTCAACGCGATTGTGGCCTCAACCCCAGAGCTTCCCTTTGGTGGGATCAAGCGTTCCGGCTATGGCCGAGAACTCTCAAGTGTTGGGATCCGGGAATTCTGCAACGCCAAGACTGTGTTCGTCGCGTAGTCCTCAGTGCCATATTTCGACCACGCTGCAGCAACCCCGGTTCGCCTTGAGGTTCTTGAGGCCATTGCGCCGCTTTTCACCACGGCGTATGCCAATCCTTCAGCTGGCCATGCATCAGGCCGCTCAGCGCGAGCTGTCTTAGACAATGCTCGAGAAGAGATTGCTCAACTTCTTGGGGCGCAACCCGGTGAAATCATCTTTACCAGTGGCGGCACAGAGTCAGACAATTGGGCGATTGCTGGAACCTTGGAACGAGGACTGCGAGAGGGCTTGCCACGAGCCGTTGTCTCTTCCATTGAACACAAGGCTGTGTTGGAACCAGCAGAACGGTTTCAAGCTCGTGGCGTTTCACTGGTACTCGTCGAACCAAATGATGACGGTGAGGTAACGGCACAAGCGCTTGGAGCGCTGCTTGACGAGTCAGTTTCACTGGTGTCGATCATGGCGGCGAACAACGAACTCGGCGTCGTGAACGACCTTGGAGCCATTGCCAAGACCGTCCGCCAACGCGCGAGCCGTGCGGTGATCCACACCGACGCCGTCCAGGTTGCCCCTTGGCTTGATCTTCAAGCGGCGACGGCAGCGGTTGATCTCATGACGGTGTCGAGTCACAAACTCGGTGGGTTAAAGGGAACAGGTGTCTTGCTGGCCAAAGAAGGTGTTCGCCTCGATGCTTTTGTTCTCGGCGGTGCACAAGAACTTGGTCGCAGAGCCGGAACCCAAGACGCAATTGGGGCCATGGCGATGGCAGTCGCCCTTCGCTGTGCCGTTCGTGACCGCGAAATCGATGGGGCACGGGTGGCGAAACTTCGGCACCGCTTCGTTCAAGGCCTCTTGGCCCTCGGAGCAACAGAAACGGTCAAGGCGAAGCACATGCTGCCTGGTCATGCGCATGTGGCGTTTGCGGGTCTTGCCACTGATGAACTCCTCGTTGGCTTTGACCGGGCCGGTCTTGCCGCAGCGGCAGGGTCTTCGTGTGCGAGCGGTGCCACCGAATTGAGCCACGTGGTTGCAGCACTTGGCCGAGATGACGACGTGGCAAAAGGGATTGTCCGCTTTAGCTTGGGTCGCACGACAACGAACGATGACGTGACCGAAGCCTTGGCAATTGTGGAGGCGACCGTTGGCCGTCTTGGTGGTATTCGTTTGCCCGAGGCCGCTCGTCTGCTTGACTGAGCAGATGGAAGTCGCCATTGCCATGTCCGGAGGAGTTGACTCCTCAGTTGCCGCCGCACTGCTGGTTGAGGCTGGCCATGAGGTCACTGGCGTCACGCTTCGCCTTTGGGGTGGGGTGTCTGACTCTGGCTGCTGCTCAGCGTCAGATGTTGATGACGCACGGCGTGTGGCGCAACAACTCGGCATTGCTCACCATGTCTTCAATCTGACTGAAGAATTCCAAGCCGCGGTTGTCCAGCCCTATATTGACGGTCACGCCAAGGGCAAAACGCCGAATCCCTGCGTCGAGTGCAATCGCACGGTCAAGTTTGAACTGCTGTTAGAACGGTGCCGACGCTTGGGCTTTGATCGTTTGGCCACTGGTCACCATGCCCGCATTGTCGAGCGAAACGGCGTGCCAAAACTCGCTCGCGGCGTTGATGATCTGAAGGACCAGTCCTACGTGTTGTCCATGCTTCCTGCTTCGACCATTGCCGATCTGCTCTTGCCAGTTGGAGAGATGCAGAAGTCTGAGGTTCGAGAACGCGCGGTTGCGCTTGGGCTCCGCACGGCAATGAAACCCGACAGCCAAGACGTCTGCTTCATTCGAAGCGATGAAGGCAGAGAAGGATTCTTAGGTGAGCGCTTGAATGTTCGCCCTGGAACCGTGATTGATCGCGCCACGGGTGTGCAGATGGGTTCGGTCGCAGCGGTCCAACTCGTCACCATTGGTCAACGTCGAGGCATTGGCGCTGGACCTGATGGCGAGCGACGATATGTCGTTGGCGTTGACTTAAAACGCGACGTCGTTGAAGTTGCCGCTCTCGAACACGCGCTCCAGCGTCGCTTGAAGGTACTTTCCTCGTCCATGACGACGACTGGTGATGCACTTCCCCTCAACACCTCGGTCATTGTCCAAGTCAGCGCCCACGGCAAACCGCTTAGTTGTGTGTTGGAGCAGGCAAGTGATGGCTTTGACGTCGTGCTTGACGTTCCAGCCCGCTTAGTCGCTCCTGGCCAGACGCTGGCGTTCTATGACGTGAACGATCCCGACATTGTGCTGGGATCTGCCATTGTGGCGTGATGATGGGCGACGCTGAACAGCAACGAGCGACTGTGCTGCGCGAGCAGCTCGCTCACCACAACAATCGCTACTACGGCGACGATGCACCGGAGATTTCTGATGCGTCCTATGACGCCTTAGTTCGTGAACTTCGTGATCTCGAGGCCAAGTTCCCTGAACTTGCCGCTGAGGATTCACCAACGGCAACCGTTGGGAGTGCGACGAACTCCTCATTCGCGCCAGTGGTGCACGCTCGCCCAATGCAAAGTCTCGACAATGCCTTTGATGATGGCGACTTGTTGAGTTGGGTAGAGCGCCTCGTCAAGGCCGCCCCAGATGAACAGTTGGGCTTTACGTGCGAGCCAAAGGTCGATGGACTGGCCATGTCGTTGACCTATGTCAACGGTGTGCTCGTGCGTGGAGCGACTCGAGGCGATGGCACAACTGGCGAAGACGTCACTGCCAATATCTCGACCCTTGCGTCGATTCCCCGTCAACTGTTGCCAGCTGCTGGCGAGCCTCCTGCAATGGTCGAGATTCGCGGCGAGATCTATATGGCCCAAGGCGACTTTGCTGAGTTGAATGCTCGCCAGGCAAAAGCCGGAGAGAAGATCTTCGTCAACCCAAGAAACGCAGCTGCTGGGTCACTGCGACAAAAAGATGCCAGCGTCACCGCAACGCGCCCGCTCAGTTTCTTCGCCTATCAACTCGGCCCAAGCGAAGGGGCACATGGCCCTTGGGTCCCAGCAACACAGCGCGAAGTCTTAGACCAACTGCTGCGAGCAGGTTTCGCTGTGGCTGATCAAGTCGTCGTGGTCTCGTCAGCTCAAGAAGTGGTCGAAACCTGCCAAGCCTTTGAGCGTGGACGCCATGACTTGGGTTTCGACGTTGATGGTGCGGTCGTCAAAGTCAATGAGTTGCGCCTTCATGAAATGCTTGGTTCTACCTCTCGCGCTCCGAGGTGGGCCATTGCCAAGAAATTCGCTCCAGAAGAACAGCACACGTTGCTCATCGACATTGAGGTCAGCGTTGGCCGCACCGGTCGAGTGACCCCGTTTGCTGTGCTTCAACCTGTCTTTGTTGGGGGCTCGACGGTTTCGGTGGCAACGCTGCACAATGAAGACCAAGTGGCGGCGAAAGACGTGCGGCCAGGTGACCTTGTCGTGGTGCGAAAAGCTGGCGACGTCATCCCTGAAGTGGTTGGGCCAGTTCCAGGACAACAACAACGCACAAATCGGTCGGCACCGTGGGCGTTTCCACCTCTGTGTCCGAGTTGTCGGTCAGGTCTTGTGCGAACTGAAGGCGAGAGCGAGACGCATTGTCCAAATGCGTCGTGCCGGGCACAAATGATTCAGCAGATCTGTTACTTTGCCTCGCGCGGAGCGCTTGATATTGAAGGTCTTGGTGAACAGCGCGTTGCCCAACTCATTGATGCTGAACTCGTTTCTTCGGTTGCTGATCTGTATTGCTTGACGGTCGAGCAGCTCTTGACCCTCGAGGGATTCGGCGAACTCTCAGCCACTTCTCTCATTGAAGGTATTGCTCGTTCTCGCGAGCAGTCCATTCACCGACTCGTCATTGGCCTCGGGATTTCTGAGCTCGGCCCAGCTGGTGCGCGGGTGGTGGTTCGAGCTTTTCCGACCCTCGAAGCACTGCGCCAGGCAACAGTTGACCAACTGTCAGCGCTTGAGGGCATTGGTCCGGCAATTGCTCATTCAGTGGTCTCGTATCTGCAAACACCGGCCAATGTTGAACTTGTTGAACGCCTGGTGCAGTTCGGCGTGGGCGTGACCGAACAAACCTCGTCGGATTTGCCACAAAACCTGCTGGGCAAAGCAATTGTGGTGACCGGGGCGGTGGAAGGTTTCACGAGAGAAAGCGCTGAAGCAGCAATCTTGGAGCGAGGCGGCACCTCACCAGGGTCAGTGTCGAAGAAGACCTTTTGTGTTGTGGTTGGCGAATCGCCTGGGGCGTCAAAGTTGACCAAAGCCGAAAGCCTCGGAATCCCTCTGGTTGAAGCGCAGAAGTTCTCGGTTCTGCTTGAAAGCGGAGCACTGCCGGACTAGGTCTAGGAAACGTCCCACCAACGTGGCGCCGCACTCTGTAGCGTAAGGGGCACTATGCCAACCCCTAGCGACGCCATCGGAACGATGCTCGACGGTCGCTATCGACTTGTCGCGCTGCTTGGAAGCGGTACGCACGCCTCGACCTATCTCGGTGACGATGTCTCGCTGCAACGCCAAGTTGCTGTTCGAGTCTTGAACGAGGAATTTGCTAGCGACCAAGGTTTCCGTGAGCGTTTTGCCGCAGAAGCTCGGGCTATTGCCGGCCTCAGCCACCCTTCCATTCTTCGGGTCTATGACTGGTCCGATGACCCTCAACATGCCTTTGTGGTGTTGGAATATGTTGAAGGTGGGTCTCTTCGCACCCTGCTCAATGTGACCGGCATGTTGAGTGTGAGCCAAGTCGTCGCCATTGGCATCCAAGCAGCGCGTGCGCTTGCCTCTGCCCATGCCTCGGGCATCACTCATGGAGCGATCAAGCCAGCCAACTTGCTCTTCGATGGCGATGACCGACTTCGCCTCACTGATTTCAGTCCGATTGAAGGCCCAAAAGACCCCTTTGCCCTCGGGGCGTCAACGCTCGATGCCGAACATGCTCGCTACGCGTCGCCCGAAGAGGCACTTGGTGCCCCCATTGATCAGCGAGCTGACGTCTACGCACTTGCCCTCGTGCTGTACGAAGCCGTCACCGGGTCGCTTCCCTTTGAGGCGTCTTCACCCATTGCCACGTTGATGGCTCGCGTTGGTATGGCCATGCCGCATCATCCAGCACTTGGACCCCTCGATCAGATTTTGGCCTATGCCGCAGCTCCTGACCCAGATGCGCGCATTGATGCAGCCACGCTGGCCGACCGCCTCGAGGCATTGGCAGCAACGTTGTTGCCACCCGGTCCGCTCAATCCGACCACTCGACCAGCCCCGACACTGTCGAGCGAAGGGGCAACCATTGCGGTTGCGTCAAGCTTTGGCGTTCGTGAGACTTCCGTCACCGCTTCACCAACGGGAACAACGCCAGCAGTTTCAACAACGGTTCTTGGAGCCACCACCATTGGATTTACCGCACCGTCAGCGTCAGAGCTCACTGGGGCAGTGCCTACCGTCGCCACCACCGCGTTCCAAGCAACGGGCGTGTTGACCGCGCCACAAGGAACAGTGTTTGGCGAGCCCAGCAACTACGAAGCGGGCGGGCAAGATGGCGACAATGTTGACGGTGAAGATAACCGCCGACGTCGCCGGATGTGGTGGTGGATTGTTGGTCTGGTTGTCGTCTTCTCGTTCGCCGCAGGGGGGACGTTCCTCGTGCTCCAGGGCTTGCAAAAAGCTGATGTGCTCGTGCCAAGTGTGGTTGGAGATTCAAAGGACCAAGCTGCAAGTGCACTTGGTCTTGCGCAATTGACCGTGGCCTATGAAACCGGCACGTATTCGGGCTCGATTCCAAAAGGTGAGGTCATTGCTCAAGACCCAGCTGCTGGGACCTCAGTCAAACAAGGCAGTGCGATCGCCCTCCGTCTGTCTCTTGGACCACCGCTTGTTCCCGTGCCGGCTGTGCTCGGCCTCAGTTGCACCGCGGCAGAAGACAAACTGGCAACTGCCAAATTGTCCTCATCTTGCCCAACGTCAGCGGCCACGTACTCGGCCACCACTCCACCAGGTCAAGTCGTGAGCTACAGCGTTGATGGGGTGACCAATCCTGCGTCGGTCGCAGAAGGGGCAGTGGTGGTCTTGTCAGTGTCAAGCGGCACTGCACCAACGGCCGTGCCAAATGTCGCTGGTCAAACCGAAGCAGCAGCAAAATCAGCGCTCAGTGCTGCTGGCTTTACCGTGTCTGTCGGGTCTGAGTACTCAAGCACCGTGGCGGTCAATTCAGTAACGCGCTCCATGCCTGCAGCTGGCAGTGCACTCACTTCGGGCTCAACGGTCACGATTTACCTCTCGACTGGTCCGGCTCCTGTCGTCGTGCCAAACGTGGTGGGAAAATCTGGTCCTGATGCCGTTGCCCAACTGTCGGGACTTGGACTCGCCCCGAATCTCCTCGGCACGGGATCAGCCGTTGCGGCACAAGACCCACCGGCTGGAACGACTGTTCCTGCTGGCACGCCCGTGACAGTGACGCTGGCATGACGTGTCTGCTGTGTGAAGCAGCCCGCATCACGCCGTGGCATTTCGAAGATGAGCACTGCTGGATTGCTGACTGTGAAGTGTGTGACGTGCCGATGGTGGTGTGGAAAGGACATGGTCCAAATCCTCCCGAGGAGATTGTCGAGCACATGGTTGCTCGCTTGACCGAGGTGGCGGACCGAGTCCTTGGAGAAACGCCCTACCGGATTGACCAGGTCATGCGGCAAATCCCCGATCATTTCCACGCTCACGCCCGAACATCGTCATGGTGGTTCAAGGTTTAGAACCCTCGCGGCGAGGTCAGTGCTTCAGCCTAAGATGTGGGACAGATCTAGGCAGAGGAGAACCCCATGGGTGCGTTGGACGGTCGCGTAGCAATTATTACTGGTGCAGGTCGAGGCATTGGTCGCGAGCACGCATTGTTGTTTGCCAGCGAAGGGGCAAAACTCGTCATCAACGACCTTGGCGGCGCAGTCGATGGCTCAGGCGACGATCGTGGAGCTGCCCAGCAAGTCGCTGATGAAATCGTGGCCCTTGGTGGCGAGGCAATCGCCAACACTGACGACATTGCCTCGTGGGATGGCGGAAAGCGCTTGATTGATCAAGCAATTGAGCACTTTGGCGACCTCCATGTGCTCGTGAATAACGCTGGCATCTTGCGTGACCGCGTGCTCATCAACATGTCAGAAGAAGACTGGGACGCAGTCATGTATGTGCACTTGAAGGGTCACTTTGTGCCAACCCGTCATGCTGCTGCTTACTGGCGCGAGCAGACCAAAAATGGCAAGGATGTCAAGGCCAGTGTGATTAACACCTCGTCGACCTCTGGCCTCATTGGTAACCCCGGCCAGTCGAACTATGGAGCGGCCAAGTCTGGTATTGCTTCGTTCTCGCTCATCATTGCTGAAGAGCTGAAGCGCTACGGCGTTCGCGTCAACGCCATTGCGCCAGCTGCACGCACCCGCATGACCGAGTCAACGCCCGGCCTCGCCGACATTGTTGCCGTCCCAACTGATGCAGCAGTCTTTGACGCCTGGGACCCAGCAAACGTCTCACCGCTTGTTGCGTATTTGGCCACAGAGTCTTGCCCGGCAACGGGTCGAGTGTTCTTTGTCCAAGGTGGAACTGTTCGCGCCTTTGAAAACTGGTCAATGACTGACCGGATTGAAAAAGACGAGCGTTGGACTGTTGCTGAGTTGCAGACCGAGATGGCCAAGCTTCAAGCGTGAACGAGGACGAAACGTCCTCCGCTCAGGAGCACCATCGAGGATCGGTCGATAATCCAGACGACCTCTTCAACGCAGTAAAAGACCCAGGGGCAAGTGCACTTGGTGGCGCAGGCACCGAAGCCGCATCAGACCTGCCGTGGTTTCAACTCCTTCGCCATCGCGTTGGCGTGCGCGCCGCGGAGAGCCCGAAGTATCAGTGGTGGGTGCTTCGCTCGCTGCTTGCTGGCCTTTTGGCGCTCAATTTCACCTTCACCGTGTTCAACATTGTGCTGCTGAAGGTCAGTCATGACTTCCACACGTCAACAACGGTTCTTGGATGGACCCTGACCGGACCGCTGCTGGCCTTTGGGTTGGCGGCGCCGATCTTCGGTCGCGCCAGTGATGTCTTTGGACACCGCCGCCTCTATTTGTTTGGCCTCATGGGGGCCATGGTGTCAGCAGTGTTGACCTCGTTTGCGGTCAATGCACCCATGCTCATTGCCGCACGCACCCTTGACGGTATCCAAGGGGCGGCAACGGCAACGGCATCAATGGCGCTCATCAACAAGGTCTTCGCCAAAGAAGACCGAGTGAAAGCGCTTGGCTGGTGGTCGCTCATTGGTGCCGGCGGACCAGTCGTCGGGATCACCGTTGGAGCGCCAGTCATCGTGGCCGTTGGCTGGCGTGGTCTGTTTTGGGTGCAGCTAATTTTGCTGGCGATTGCCTATGCCGTGGTGTCGACCATCATTCCGAAGTCCATTGACAAAAAGCGTGAGGGTGCGAAGCAGATTTCCTGGGAAGGCATGGACTGGATTGGGAACTGGTCACTCATGGCTGCAGTTCTTGGAATCATGCTCGGCCTCACGATGCTCGAGCATCACTCGGTGACTTCGCCGCTTGAGTTGTCGTTGTTTGGCATTGGTCTCCTTGGAACAGTGGTGTTCATTTTCCAACTCACCCACTCGGCGCATCCCCTCATCCCGAAGCGCTACTTCACGACGAGAAACTTTGTGTTTCCCATGGTGGTGAGGTCAAGCGCGAACTTTGCCTATTTCTCCGGTTTCGTCCTCTTTCCGATTTTGATGTCCGTGGTGTATCACTCCTCAACCGCGCAAATTGGCATCTACTCAATTCCTCGCCCCATTGTCTTTGCCATTGCTTCGCCAATTGCTGGTTATGCCGCGGTCAAATTCGGTGAGCGTTCGACCACCATTGCCGGATCGCTCGCGCTGTTTGCCTCACTTGCCGTGTTTGCCTTTGCCGCAGCAGGAACCCCGGTGTGGGTCCTCATGATTGGACTTGGCCTCTCGGGCATTGGCATGGGTATGGCTATGCCGGCATCATCAGCGACGATGGCCAATGAAGTTGAAGAACATGAATACGGCGTGATGTCGGCTGCTGGGCTGATCGCCACTCAAGTTGGTGAAGTGGCTGGCATTACGATTGTCATGGCCATTCAAGCAGCCAAGCAACGGGCACTTCCTCCTCATCCAACCCAGAGTCAGTTGGTTTCGACGTTCACGCTGCCGTTCATCATTGCCTCGGCCATGGCGATTATTGGCGTGGTGGCCTCGTTGTTTATGCGGTCAATGGACCGGTCGAAGCCAACAGCCCTCGAAGAGCCCTCCGTCGAGTTCTAGGGGGCTGTTTCACCGAGCCACGAAATGAGCGAGCCCAGTGCTTCGCCAAACCCTCTGCCCGAACCGTGCCCAGCGTCATCAACAATCTCTAATGACGCGTCGGGCCAATGGTCCACGAGACTCGTGGCGGTGAGAGCTGGGCTTGAGATGTCCAAGCGACCAATGACCAGTCGACCAGGAGTGCCACGGAGGCGAGTGGCATTGGCAATGAGGTCATCGTGGCCAAAGGCATGGGCATTTCGCCAGTAGTGGGTCACGAGGGTGGCAAAGCGCAGGGCAAATGCTGGGTCGGAAAAAAGTGGGTTCGGACGCGGGCCAGTGGCCAAAGAGACGTGAGCCTCTTCCCAGTCACACCACGCTCTTGCCGCTTGTTGGCGAAGAGTTGGGTCAGACGTCGCCAACCAGTCGCCATAGGCATCAACCATTCGCTCCCGACGGAATTGGTCTGGAACAGCATCACGAAACGCGGCGAACTCTCGGGGGAAGACCGGTTCAAGGGTTTCGGTCATCCAGGCAACTTCTGCGGTTGAAGTTGTGGTGACGAGACCAAGGCCGATTTTCGTCACCCGTTCGGGGTGAGCCTCTGCATAGGCCAAGGCGAGGGTCGTGCCCCAAGAAAGCCCGAGCACGGCCCAGGCGTCAACCCCAGCGGCTTCGCGCAGGAGTTCAAGATCAGCCACCAAATTGGCCGTTGTTTGGGTGGCGAGATCATGTTCGAAAGATTCGGCGAGTGGTCGGCTTCGACCAGAGCCTCGTTGGTCGAGCAAGTAGCTCGTCGTGGCCACGCCATCAAACATCTTTCGTTGGTTGAGTGAACACCCTGACCCAGGTCCGCCATGGAGATAAAGCAGGGGAGTTGTTCCGGTGCCAACCGCTTCGGCGTAGAGCAGGTGGCCATCGTTGGTCGCAATCGAGAAGATCTCGGAGGGTTCAACAAGTGGCTCCTCGTCAACCATGACTACTCGGTGAGATCGCGCAACTCTTGGGCGTACTGCACCGCATCATCACCCATGGGATTTTGGGCCAAGACCATCAACTTCGCCACATCGCCTTCAACGCGAATCTTGTTGAGGAGGAATGCCTGCATGGCTGCTTGCGGGTTCCCGTCAACAAGCAGTGCCCGTGCAGTTCCGTAGTCAACTGTCACAAACAGGTCTGCACCGTCAATGTGGCCAGGC
This sequence comes from Acidimicrobiaceae bacterium, assembly GCA_947456095.1. Taxonomy (GTDB): domain Bacteria; phylum Actinomycetota; class Acidimicrobiia; order Acidimicrobiales; family RAAP-2; genus CAIQEU01. The sequence goes on along the minus strand of CANGPX010000006.1, from coordinate 22,217 downwards.
TCAACAATGAGCGCGCCAGAGGTCGTGTCGAAGTGGGCTTCGACTTCAGTGGCGTCAAAGGGGGAGTCGTTGATGAGGAGGTTGACCTTCACTTGATGCTCGACTGGAGGCAGCACGTCTCTGAAGCGCTCGTAGAGGTCTCGAGCCGCCGTCATCCAACCTTCACTTAAGAACACATGACCCATGGGAATACCTCAATCGAGAGTTGTACTCGTTGAGGTTACCGGCACCGGTACCATCTTGAGGTATGACGGCTCCTGTTCTTTCCGGTTGTGAACCACTCGTTGCTGAAGGCTCAAACCTCGGCGTACTCGTCCTTCACGGCTTTACTGGTTCTCCAGCATCGATGCGCTCGTTGGCCGAAGGCTTTGCTGCTCGGGGCTACAGCGTTGAAATGCCCTTGCTTCCCGGCCACGGCACCGATCTTGCCGACATGATTCCAACTCGCTGGGCCGACTGGTACGGCGAAGCAGATGCAGCCCTTGGACGCCTTTTTGCCCGATGTGAGCGAGTGGCGGTCGTTGGATTATCAATGGGTGGCGGATTGTCCTTGGCGCTGGCCGAACACCACAGCGAGATCGCAGCGCTTGGCTTGGTCAATCCCATGTGCCAACCCTTGGTTGCCGAGCTGCGTGAGGGAATTGACGCCTTGCTCGAATCGGGTCTTGAGTACTTCGACTCCATTGGGTCAGACATTGCCAAACCAGACGTCTCAGAACTCGGCTATCCCGGCACGCCACTTGAAGCGGCGAAGAGTTTGTCTTTTGCCATGGAGACCGTGCACGCAGATCTGAGCAACATCGTTGCCCCAACACTGGTGTTGACCTCGCGGCAAGATCACGTGGTTCCACCAGACACTGCAGCGGCAATTGTTGAGCGCGTGTCAGGACCTGTGCGACAAGTACTCCTTGAAAACAGCTACCACGTCGCCACCATGGACTTTGATCAGCCCTTGGTTGAATCTGAAATTTTCGCCCATATCGCCGAACACCTTGGAGCAAATTCGTGAGCGACCCAAGCCCACTCACCAAACAAGAGGTTGTCCATGTGGCTGGTCTCGCCCGGCTTGAACTGAGCGAAGATGAGGTAGAGACCTTCACTGCTCAACTTGGCTCAGTTCTCAGCCATGCTGCTGACATCTCAAGCCTTGACCTTGAGGGTCTGGTCCCCATGGCCCACCCGTTTGACTTGGAGAACATCCTGCGCTCCGACGTGCCAACCGCGTCGCTTGACCGTGACGAACTCCTTGCCGCAGCACCATCAGTTGAAGCGGGTCGATTCAAGGTCGGCCGTATTCTCGGAGAGGCGCCATGACCACGGCCCACGAACTTGCCGCACAGGTCCGCAGTGGACAGATCAGCGCAAGCGAGGCACTTGAGCACTCCTTTGCCGCGATTGATGCGCGTGACCACGAACTGCATGCGTTTTTATATCTTGACCACGACGGTGCCCGAAAAGCGGCGAAGGCCGTTGACGCAGTAGTTGCAGCCGGTGGCGACCCAGGCCCACTTGCTGGCGTGCCGATTGGCATCAAGGACAACTTGGCCATGCGGGGCGTGCCAACAACGTGTGGATCAAAGATCTTGGATGGCTGGAAGCCTCCGTACACCGCAACTGTTGTTGAGCGGCTCGTGGCCGCTGGTGCAGTGCCAGTTGGCAAGACCAACCTCGATGAATTCGCCATGGGTTCTTCAACGGAGAACTCAGCTTTTGGACCGTCGCGAAACCCTCATGATGTGACCAAGGTTCCCGGTGGATCTTCTGGTGGCTCAGCGGTTGCTGTTGCCGCCGGTTTTGTCCCGGTCGCACTTGGATCTGACACTGGTGGATCAATCCGCCAACCCGCGGCATTTTGCGGCCTCGTTGGTTACAAGCCTTCGTATGGGCATGTGTCTCGGTACGGGCTTGTTGCGTTTTCCTCATCACTTGACCAGGTCGGGCCCTTTACGACGACGGTTGCTGATGCAGCGCTTGTGACGCAAGTCATTGGCGGCCATGACCCGGCTGACTCGACCTCGATGCCTGATGCTTACGAAGACTTGGTCGCTGCGTGTGGACGGGGAGTCAAGGGGTTGAAAGTCGGCCTTTGTCGCGACCTCCTCGATGGCGCTGATGCAGAAATTGTTGAGCGGGTCCGACTTGCTGCCAGTGTGCTTGAAGCAGCAGGTGCTGAGATTGTTGACCTTGCCATTCCCGAACTGCGCCTTGGGCTTTCGGCCTATTACCTGATTGCCCCAGCGGAGGCATCGTCAAACCTTGCCCGCTACGACGGCGTGCGTTTTGGCCTTCGCGTTGAGCGTGAAGATGTGGCGGCAATGAACGTGGCGACTCGAACAGCAGGATTTGGCCCAGAGGTGAAGCGTCGCATCATGCTTGGCACCTACGCATTGTCGGCTGGCTACTACGACGCCTACTACGGCCAGGCGCAAAAGACGCGTCGGCTCATCACCAACGCTCTTGACGCCGCCTACACAAAGGTTGATGTGCTGCTCGGGGCAACGACGCCAACGACGGCATTTGGCTTTGGCGACAAGGTGGCTGATCCAATGTCGATGTATCTGTCGGACCTGTTCACCATTCCGACCAACCTGGCCGGCCATGGTGCAATGTCGGTGCCCTTTGGTAACTCGGCTGCAGGGATGCCGATTGGTGTGCAGATTTTGAGTCCAGGTCGCAGAGATGACCGCCTCTTCCAAGTTGGTGCCGTTCTTGAAGCAGGAGTTGCAAAATGAGCATGGCTGGCTACGAAACCATCATTGGCTTAGAAGTCCACTGTGAACTGAAAACCGCAACCAAGTTGTTTTGTGGGTGCCGAAACCAGTTTGGCGATGAGCCCAACACCAATGTGTGCCCGGTGTGTGTGGGACTGCCGGGATCGCTTCCCGTCCTCAATGAAAAAGCAGTCGAATTCGCCATTCGGATTGGTTTGGCGCTCGAGTGTGAGGTCAAGTGGTCGAACTTCCACCGGAAGAACTACTTCTACCCTGACATGCCGAAAGATTTCCAGATCAGCCAATACGATCTGCCACTCAACGAGCACGGCAGGATTGAACTGCCCGATGGAAGCGTTGTTGGCATCACTCGAGCCCACATGGAAGAAGACACGGGAAAGTCCACCCACTTAGGTGGATCGGGGCGAATCCATGGCGCTGATGCCAGTCTCATTGATTACAACCGCTCAGGTGTTCCCCTCGTTGAAATTGTCTCTGAGCCAGACATGCGCTCAGGAGTGCAAGCTCGTGCCTACGTCGCAGAGCTCCGCGCAATTTTGGTGGCGGTTGGCGCAACCGACGGCCGGATGGAAGAAGGCTCCATGCGCGTCGATGCCAACGTCTCGGTGCGAAAGCCCGGAGACCCCTTTGGCAAGCGCTGTGAGATCAAGAATTTGAACTCACTGCGCAGTTTGCAACGCGCCATTGAATATGAAGCACTGCGCCAAGTTGACTGCATTGAGGCAGGCGAACGCATTGTTCAAGAAACACGCCACTGGGATGAAGCAGCAGGTCGAACAGGTTCCATGCGGTCAAAAGAAGAAGCGAACGACTATCGCTACTTCCCAGAGCCCGACCTTGTGCCACTTGCGCCAAGTGTTGAGTGGATTGCTGAGATTCGACGTGGCCTTCCCGCCCTGCCGAAGGCTCGCCGACAAGCACTTGTGCAACTCCTTGGGAGTGACGATCAAGCAACCCTTGATCTTGTGGCAACGGTTGTTGACCGTGACCTTGATGCTTTGGTCGTTGAAGCAACTGCTGCTGGAGCTCCGGCGCAATTGGCGCTCACTCGTGCGGCCAATGAACTGAATGCAGAAGGCGTCTTGCCGAGTGCAGCAAGTTTTGCTGCGACGTGTCAGTTGGAAGCGTCGGGTGCACTGTCGGCTACGCAGGCAAAGACTGTGTTGGCCGCTCTTATTGAAGAACCAGATGCTGATCCGAAAGATCTCGCAGCCAAACTGGGATTCGAACAACTGAGTGATGACACCTTGTCCACAGCAGTTGCCGAGGTCATTCAAGCAAACGACGATGAATGGACTCGCTTTGCCGGAGGCGACGACAAACTCGCACAGTTCTTCATTGGCAAAGTGATGGCGGCAACCAAGGGCAAAGCCAATGGGAAAGCCGTGATCTCTTTGCTCAACGAGCGACGAGCGGCAGCCGCGTCCTAGTTCCTGCGACACTGTCGAGGTCGAAGTTGTTGGCTGAGAGTGTGCGATGAACCCGCAGGTCAAGCCATTCTTCGCGTTCGTTGATCGCTCTACGATGTGGGCGAGGGGGAATTCATGAAGCGCATTTGGGGAAGTCTCATCGCTGGAGCCGTGGTGTTGAGCGGTGCGTCTGCGTCTGCTGCGCCGACCTATCAACTCATTGCCCCTGGAACGGCTGCTCAAGTCGCCGCACTCGTCAAGGCGTCGGTGAATATTTCGCAACTTCCCGCGACGACAACGCCAAGTCTTGGCGACGCCAGCCAATCAATGACTTTGTCGAATTTGAATGCCCTCGGGGGCGTCTGCCCTGTGGTGCAGACGACCTGTAGTTTCGGCATGCTGAAATCAAAAAAGACGGTATTGCTTGCCGGGGATAGTCACGCGCTCATGTGGGTGCCGGCACTTGTTCCGAGTCTGGCCAAGGCGGGCTACCGGCTCAATCTCATGTGGTATCCGGGATGCCCAATGGCAAACTTTTCTCTGACTTCACCAACAGATCCGCAGACAAAGTGCGCATCCTGGCGAGCAAATGTACTGGCGAACATCAAAAAGACGCCACCTGCGGCGGTCATCTTCTCCGAGCGAACGACGAATTACCTCCCAAATGCAACGCAGCCAACCACTGCGCAGTGGACGACCGCACTTGGAACAACCTTGCGTGCCATCAAGTCAGTGAAGACGAAGGTCATTGTTGTTGGAGATATGCCGGTGTTCAATGCGGTGATGCCGCAGTGCCTCGCGCTGCATCCAACGTCGGTGCAAGATTGTGCGACGTCACCAACCAATGTCCTTGCGGCAAATCAAGATGCACATCTTGGTGAACAAGCTGCAGCCAAAGCAGCCAAAGTTGGGTTCGTGAACCCCATTCCGTGGCTGTGTTCGACCACGTGTTCCCCAGTCATTGGTTCAATGATTGCCGACTACGACTCGAGTCATGTCTCAGCCATCTATGCCAGTTATCTCTCAACGGTGATGGGGGCAGCGATAAAACCGCTGTTGTAGAACTGCACTGCAGTGAGCGTCGTATGCTGACGACGGAGAAAACCCTACTCACAACCCCAGGAAGCCTCGGAGTTTCGAGGTCAGCGACGGACTGGCAAAAGCAACAGCACGAACCATGCTGCGAACAGTTGGTATGACCGATGAGGACTCGGACCATCCCGAGGTATACGAGGACCCGAACCTTGGCGGGAACGATACACTCGCCTCAAGATGAGAATCCGTAGGTCCCTTGCTCTGGTGTTCTCTTGCCTCGCAGTGTTCCCTGCGCTCTCGGTGAATGCAAGTGCAGGAGTTTCAACTCCATTACCCATACGGGTCTCCGTTTCAGTGGATCCATCGGGTGAGTTGGTCGCAAAATGGCAGAAGAGTTCGCTCAAGGATGCAACCTATTGGGTATCGACCGTCCCGTCATCTGGAGGGTGTGTCGTCAAAGTGCTCTCGTGTCGAATTTCGGTGGGGAGAAGCGGTGCGGTGAAAGTGGCAGTCGTAGCCCATTCTGCTGGGAAAACTTCGCTACCTTCATATTCTCGCGTCGTGCAGACTCGCACCGTTGTGCTGCTTGCTGGTCAGTCAAATGCATTCGGATCTTCATCATTTGCCATTGACGAACGTTCGGGCATAAATCTCGTCGACCAAGTTTCCGCTCAGATCCCAAAAGGCGCAGTCTCTCTTTCTTGGTCATCGTTGTTTGCCCTCGCTCAACCCCAAAGTTCATCTGGTTATGTCCCTCTTGCCACGCCACAAATAGAAAGCCCGCTCATCACCGGCGGAATTTCAAATGTGCAGTTCTTTGGACCAGAACTTGGGATTGCGCTGGGTCTCTCCGCTGCATTTCATGAACCACTGAGCATTTTGAAAGTAACGGTTCCGAATTCAACTCTCCTCGGAAATTGGTCACCCCTGTCGAAGTACGGCGGCTTTGTGAATCTTGTTCGTATGGTCAATGACCATATTGCCCTCGATGCAAAGCATGGAATTGTCGACTTCTTTCAAGGATTTGTTTGGTATCAGGGGGAAGGTGATGCGATGAAATTCGTGACCAAGGAAGCGTACCTCTCTGCCTTAGTTTCCTTTTTCGGAAGTCTGAACCACGAAGTTCCAGCAATTTCAAAAGCGCCAGTGGTCCTCGTGAAAGAGTCAATTTCTGCCTCTATCGAGTACCTTTCGGCCCTGAATAAATGTGGTATCGATACTTGTGTCAACCTTTCGCTCGGAGATGCTGCGGTACGCGAAGCAGATGAGGCTTTCAGCTTGACGAGATCTCGAACCTCGACGGTGGATTCCTTGGGTCTTGACAGAACCGATCTCAATGTCCACCTCACGAACCACGCAGAGTTGGAGTTAGGGCTGAAGATTGCGGCTGCGATTGCTGCTCAACGATTGGCGACCTCGAGTACCCATGGGTCGCGAGAGCCTTTGGCACTCAGCCGCTGACGCTTGTCAATTTGGCTGAAAATTGCTCTGAGTGCGGTGCCTATGATGGAAACGTGGAGAACCCAACCCCAAACCCAATGAAGCCTCGCAGTTTTGAGGTCACCGACGGACCAGCAAAAGCACCAGCACGAGCGATGCTGCGAGCAGTTGGTATGACCGATGATGACTGGGACAAGCCCCAAATAGGCGTTGCTTCATCATGGAATGAAGTCACCCCCTGCAACTTGCCGCTTGACCGGTTGGCAAAGCGGGCCAAAGAGGGTGTTCGTGCCGCTGGGGGATACCCCTTTGAATTCGTCACCATTGCTGTTTCCGATGGCATCTCGATGGGACATGAAGGCATGCGAGCGAGCCTCGTCAGTCGCGAAGTGATTGCCGACAGTGTTGAAACAGTGATGCACGCTGAGCGCTTTGATGGACTTGCCACCTTTGCTGGTTGCGACAAGTCGCTTCCCGGGATGCTCATGGCGCAAGCTCGCCTCAATCTTCCAAGTGTGTTCACCTATGGCGGAACGATCCTGCCAGGACACCTTGATGGCAAGGCGCTTGACATCACCAGTGTGTTTGAAGCCGTTGGCGCCAATGCCGTCGGCGGACTCTCTGACGAAGAGCTTTCGCTCATTGAGCGCGGCGCTTGCCCGTCTGAGGGTTCTTGTGCGGGCATGTTTACCGCCAACACCATGGCATCGGTTGCCGAAGCCATTGGCATGGCGTTACCTGGATCGTCAACGGCTCCAGCAATTGATGGTCGCCGAGACGAGTACGCGTTCCAAGCTGGTGAAGCAGTTGTTCGCCTGCTGCGCGAAAACATTCGCCCTCGCGACATCATGACCAAGGCCGCCTTTGAAAATGCCATTGCCATTGTGATGGCACTTGGTGGTTCGACCAATGCCGTCCTTCACCTCTTGGCCATTGCCGTCGAAGCTGAAGTTGACCTCACCTTGGAAGACTTCAACCGCATTGCCGCCAAAGTTCCCCACTTGGCTGACACGAAGCCCCACGGCCGTTTCCACATGGTCGACCTCGACGCGGTTGGCGGCGTGCCGGTGGTCATGAAGGTCTTGCTCGACGCTGGCCTTATTGACGGATCATGCATGACAGTGACGGGAAAGACCGTGGCCGAGAACTTGGCCGAGATCAACCCACCAGCACCAGACGGTGTCGTCGTCCACGAACTGTCGAACCCCATCAATGCTCAAGGTGGCATCGCCATTCTTCACGGATCGCTCGCACCCAAGGGGTCAGTCGTCAAGGTTGCGGGTATTGACACGTTGAGCTTTGATGGCACTGCAAGAGTCTTTGATGGTGAAGCCGCAGCAATGGAGGCAATCCTGGCTGGGTCAATTGAACCCGGCACGGTCCTCGTGATTCGCTATGAGGGACCGAAGGGTGGTCCCGGAATGCGAGAGATGCTGGCGGTGACTGGTGCGATGAAAGGTGCGGGCCGCGGCGCGGATTGCGCCCTCGTCACCGATGGCCGCTTCAGTGGAGGAACCCATGGTTTCTGCATTGGTCACGTCGCCCCTGAAGCCGTTGACGGTGGGCCAATTGGCCTCGTGGCCGACGGAGACCGCATTGTCATTGACGTGACTGCACACTCCATTGACTTGCTCGTTGACGAAGCAGAGCTTGAGCGACGCCGCTTGGTACTCGTCTACCCCGAACCTCGGTATAAGACCGGAGTGCTGGCGAAATTTGCCCGGCTCGTCACTGGCGCTGATCTCGGCGCCGTTACCCGGGCATAGTGACCAAGGTGGCGCCAAACGGCGTCACGACGCTTGGCGCTTTGGACGAGGCGACCGCCACCAAGAACAAGCGATGGCTCGGTGCTCGCCGAGGGCTTTTTGCGCTGCATGTGGGCGTGGTTATTTGGCTGACGGCGCTGTCGTTTGCGTTGTTCAACCAAGTGTTCGTTGGAGGACACTTCGCTTCGCGCATGTTTCACGGCCAGCGCATTGACTCCTCGCAACAAGTGTGGTTTTTAGGGTACGCAGCACATCTGTTGACCCATCCATCGCAGCCATTTTGGAGCGACCTCATGTATGCCGGGCAAGGTGGATTCAATCTGCTTTCGCAGACTTCTGTGTTGGCCATTGGCATGGTGACTGCTCCGGTGACCTGGTTGCTTGGGCCTCTTGCGACGGCCAATGTGGCGACGCTGTTGGCGCCGGTTGCGAGCGGGTATGCGATGTTTTTGTGTTTGCGAGTCTTGACGCGATCGGTGTCGGGTCAACTACTTGGCGCCACAATCTTTGCCTTCCTTCCTGCAACCGTTGGCCCTGCCCAAGGTGGCCACCTCATGGCGACGGTGCTGATCTACCCGCCACTCATGGTGGCGCTGCTGTTTGACCTCGTCGTGACGAAGAACAAGACGCCAAAGACCATTGGGCTGCTCATTGGTCTTTTGACCATCGTGCAGTTCTTCATTGGCACGGAAGTCTTGGCGATGACCGTGGCAATTGCGCTGCCGACCTTGCTGGTCGCCGCTTTCGTTCGACCGAAAGCGACAGCGCTCCCCTTTGCCGCACTTCGTCAGGCCGCAGGCACCGCTTTCGTGGTCGTCGGGGTTTGTTTGGCTTATCCGCTGTGGTTTGCCTTGGCCGGCCCACAACATGTGACCGGGCCAGCGTGGGCAGTTGTTCCTTACGCGCACTACGGCGTGTCGGCGATTGTGCATTCACTTTCAACGAGTTTTGGCGGAAGTACTCCTGGCTCAGGGCGAAATCTGAATGGCGCGTATCTCGGATGGGCACTCCTTGTCGTCACGGGACTTTCGGCGATCTTGGTGCGTCGAGTACTTGCATGGTCAATGTTTGCCATGGCAGTGATTGCCTGGCTGCTTTCACTTGGACGAGCGTTTGGCTCAACGAACCTTTGGGCGAACCTGCTGCCCATGCGGCAACTGAGTCGACTCCCGCTGTTTGATGCCATGTTGCCGACTCGCTTTGTGGTGTTTTATGGGCTTGCTCTTGCCGTATTGGTGGCCATGGGAATCGATGCGTGGAATGCGCACATGGCAACGCGACTTCTGGACAAAACCCCAACACTTCGCAACCTCGCGAGTGCTGGCCTCGTAGCGGTCTTCATTGCCGCACTTGTGCCAATTGGCTTGACCTATTCGGCACTTCCCGCCGAGTCTGTGCATGAACCGTGGTGGTTTGCGCATCGGTCCCATCTCATTCCAAGTTCGCATACCGTGCTGGTTTACCCAACCTATTCATCACTGTTGTTTGAAGCAATGGAGCAGTTCCCGTTCAAAACGGTCGGTGGTTACGCAATCATCCCCGACGCCAATGGACAGTCCTCGTTCACTGGTAAGCGGCAAGCACTCGACACCTTCCTTCTTGAAGCAGAAACTCTTCGTGGAACTCTTGCTGCGCCGACGCTGAAAGAACTTCGCCTGATCCAAGCAGCACTTGGCCATCGTGGTGTCGACAACATCGTGATTTTGACTAAGTCCTTCAATGCTGGCTACGTGGCTGCCACCATGGTGGCGCTGACGGGAAGTTTGCCGGTAACTGATCACCGGGTGATGGTGTGGAGCAACCTGAGACAACACTCGTACCCACAGGTGACGTCGCAGACCGAAGCGGCGGTAGATGCTTGCGCGCTCAGTCATCGACGCTCAGCTGCGGTTGCGGCAACGTGCGTGAACAATCTCTTGGAAGGGAAAGAAAACCAATGAGGTTGCCATGGGGGGAGTTCGCGTGGCAGAATGGACTCGTGAGCAAGACCACTGACTTTGAGGTAGTAGTTCGATAGCGCGACGGCACCTCTTCGTCGCGCCTTGACCTCCCAAATGGGAGGTCTTTTGTTTTCTCGGCCTAAGATCCCCAACTCGGAGCACCATGGAAATCACCGGAGCACAAGCACTCATCAAGTCACTCGAAGAACAAGGCACCGATGTTATTTTCGGCTTGCCTGGCGGAGCCATTCTGCCGGTCTACGACCCGATTCTCGATTCGTCGATTCGCCACATCCTCGTTCGCCACGAACAAGGTGCAGGGCACATGGCTGAAGGCTATGCCTTGGCAACGGGTCGACCTGGTGTGGCCATGGTCACCTCAGGTCCAGGAGCGACCAATATCGTCACGCCGCTTGCCAATGCCTACATGGACTCAACGCCGCTTGTGGTGGTTTCTGGGCAGGTGAGTCGAGCAGCGATTGGCACCGACGCCTTCCAAGAATGTGACATCACTGGTGTGACATCAGGAATCACGAAGCACAACTGGCTCGTGACCGATGCCAATGACCTTCCCCGAATTGTGGCGGAAGCTTTTCATGTGGCCACAACGGGTCGCCCTGGCCCTGTGCTCATTGACGTGCCAAAAGACGTGGCTCAGTCAATGATGACTTGGAACGGACCAGCAACTGAAGCTGACCTTGACCTGCCTGGCTATCGTCCAACAAAAGGCGTCGACCATGAAGTCATCGCCCAAGCCATTGCCATGATCCTTGAAGCGAAGCGCCCAGTGCTCTACGTCGGTGGTGGCGTCTTGCAAGGCAACGCGTCCGCTGCCCTTCGAGCACTTGCTGAACGACTGGGTGTTCCAGTAGTGACCACCTTGATGGCACGTGGCGCATTTCCTGACACGCACCCACAACATCTTGGTATGCCAGGAATGCACGGCCACTACACCGCAATCATGGCAATCCAGCGTGCTGATCTTCTCGTGTCGCTTGGGGCTCGCTTTGATGACCGGGTGACCGGCAAGTTGGACGGCTTTGCTCCAGTGGCCAAGATCATTCACTTAGACGTCGATCGTGCTGAGCACGGCAAAGTTCGCCGACCAGACTTGTCCATTGTGGCCAATGCCAGTGAAGCAGTGCCAGCGTTGGCTGAAGCTGCAGCGTCGGTTACCCCAAGTGATTTGCGTGCGTGGTGGGACGAACTGCATGGCTATCAGGCAAAACACCCACTTGCCTATGACCCGATCGACGGCAATGGACTGCTCAAGCCACAAATGGTGGTTGAGACGCTGAATGCTTTGGCCCCAGCAGGCACGATTGTGGCTTCGGGTGTCGGCCAGCATCAAATGTGGGCAAGTCAGTACTGGCAGTTTGAAGAACCCCGGACGTGGATCAACTCCGGTGGAGCTGGCACCATGGGCTTCGCGGTGCCTTCAGCCATTGGCGCCAAAGTCGGCCGACCTGACCGCACGGTGTGGGCCATTGATGGTGATGGTTGCTTCCAGATGACGGCCCAAGAACTCGTGACCGCACGGGCTGAAGGCATACCCATCAAGGTGGCGATCTTGAACAACGCCTATCTCGGCATGGTTCGCCAATGGCAAGAGATGTTCTACGAAGAGCGCTACAGCGAGGTCTACTTGTCGCCAGATCTTCCGAACTACGTGCAGTGGGCTGAAGCGATGGGTTGTGTTGGCATTCGGGTCGACGACCCAGCCGATGTTGCCTCGGCAATTGAGCGGGCAAATTCGATTGATGACCGTCCCGTCGTCATTGACTTCCGCACCGATGCATCAGAAAAGGTGTTCCCCATGGTGCCTGCTGGCGCCACCAATGACGAGGTCCTCGTTCACCCGAGCCAAAGGTTGCACTCATGACCCCAGAAGCCGTTGACCATGAACTCCCAGCAGAGGAGAAGCGTCACCACGTGCTGTCGGTGCTCGTTGAGAACAAAGCGGGAGTGCTCAGCCGGGTGGCTGGACTCTTCTCACGCCGAGGATTCAACATCTTTTCGCTCGCGGTTGCCCCAACTGATGACAGCCACCGGTTCAGCCGCATCACGATTGTGGTTGACGCAGCGTCAGCTCCACTCGAGCAAATTGTCAATCAGCTCGACAAGCTCATCAATGTGGTTGAAATCAGTCACGTCAATGAACACCAAGTGGTGGAACGAGAGTTGTTGCTCGCCTCAATTACTGTGCCAACGGATCAAATGGCAACCGCCATCAGCCTGTGCGCAAACTTCGACGCTGAAGTTGTTGACGCAGGTGCGGGGGAGATTACGGTCATGTTGGCGGATCACCCCGACAAGATCAATGCCTTCCAAGAATTGTTGTCGGGCTACACCGTTGACCAACTCCACCGAACTGGTCTCGTTGCCCTGCCTAAACTCATCACGCAGTAGTTGAGTCGGTCAAGCACCGACGAATCCCGAACTCATTCGCAGTTGTTACACCGAGCAACATCACCCATTCGAACAACAAGGAGCAACCATGGCAACGATGTACTACGAAAAAGATGCGAACCCCGCACTCATCGCTGGCCGCAAGGTCACAATTCTCGGCTACGGCTCTCAAGGTCACGCCCACGCCCTCAACTTGATGGAATCAGGCGTCGACGTTCGCGTTGGACTGCGTGACACCTCCTCGTCAATTACGAAGGCAACCGATGCTGGACTCAAGGTGCTTGGTCTCAAAGAAGCCTGTGAGTGGGCGGACCTCATCATGGTGCTGCTTCCTGACACTGAGCAGAAGGCGGCCTATGACACCTATATCGCCCCTTCACTGAAAGAGGGCGACGCGCTGTTCTTCGCCCACGGGTTCAACATTCGCTTCGGCCAGATCACCCCACCCGCGTTCATTGACGTGGCGATGGTGGCGCCAAAGGGCCCTGGACACCTCGTTCGCCGGACCTACACCGAAGGCGGCGGTGTGCCGAGCTTGATCGCTGTTCACCAAGATGCTTCGGGCTCAGCCCACGCACTTGCGCTCTCGTATGCGCACGCAAACGGTGGCACCCGTGCCGGTGTGCTCGACACGACCTTCACCGAAGAAACCGAAACCGACTTGTTTGGTGAGCAGGTGGTGCTCTGTGGTGGCATGACCGAGCTCGTGCGTGCCGGCTTTGAAACCCTCGTTGACGCTGGCTACCAGCCAGAGTCGGCCTACTTTGAGTGCCTCCATGAGTTGAAGCTCATTGTTGACCTCATGTATGAACAGGGCATCGCTGGCATGCGCTACTCCATCTCTGACACCGCGGAATATGGTGACTTGACCCGTGGACCACGCATTGTGAACGATGCAGTGCGCGCCGAGATGAAGAAGGTTCTGACTGAAATCCAAGATGGCACTTTTGCCAACGAATGGATTGAAGAGAACAAGAACGGTCGCCCGAACTACTTGCGGCTCAAGGCCGAAGGTGCCGAGCACCAAATCGAAAAGGTCGGCCAGGAGCTTCGTGCGATGATGCCATTCATCTCGGCTGGCAAGACCCGCGTCCAAGACGCCTCAGGTGGCTGAGCAGCGCTCAGTTCGCTTGAATATTGCTGTTTGACGGTGGGAGTTGCCACCGCTTCCCTGAGGAATTGGGGAGGCTTTTGGTGGCAACGCCCATTTCGTCTGCGGTCAACAGCAGATCTGCATCAGAACTCGCCAGAGTGAGGCGGTAATGCTGCGCAACGGCGATTGCACAGCAGTCGGCCATCGACAGACAGCGTGATGTTCGTTGGTGCTTCATCCCTCGAATGGCGCCAGCACGCTCTTCGAGATTTGCGTCGATGGCGAGAGTCTCCGAAATTGGCAACTGAGAGAGATCGGCTCGGGCGGTGTCTTCATCGACCTTGAGATTGCGAATGAGAAAGTCGACGACTTCAGCTCTTCCAGTGGCAGTCATGAAGATGGTCACTTCACTGTCGAGCAGTTCTGTCACTTCTTCCATGGCGGGCTCGCCAGCAAAAAAAGGCAATGACTGCGCAAGCATCGAGAAGAATCAACGCAGCATCTCTCGAGTCGCATCTGCCACACGCTCTGCTGCTCGAATTTCGTCAGTCGATCGGACCCGGCCTGCATACTTCCCGGCAAGGGCTCGCACAGGATCGGCCGGTGCCGGTCGAACAACAAGATGATCACCGCAATCAACCACGGTCAATGCAGTGACCGCCCAGCGACTCCTCACCTTGGCTGGAATGGAAATTTGTCCGTTTCCGGAGAGTTTCATGGCGTAGGTCGTCATACGACGAATTTAGCAATCCGTTGTATGAACGTCTCGTCACTGAGAACTCGGCTCGGGTCACGGCAGCGCCACTGTGCACGAAGCTATGACGCTCGCAAGCCCATGGAAATCTTCACACGTTTTGAAGACTGTGCCACTTTTCGGCGATCGTGAACCTTGCCAGCATCGCCAGCGATGGAACTACCCCTCAAGTGCTCCAACAACGTGATTGATGGCACCACAAAGCACGGCAATGTCTTCTGGGTCAATTGCGGGGAACATGGCAACGCGCAACTGGTTGCGACCTAACTTGCGGTAGGGCTCGGTGTCCAAGATGCCATTGGCACGAAGCACCTTGGCGATTGCTGCAGCATCGATGTGGTCGTCGAAGTCAATGGTGGCAACGACGTGACTGCGGTCTTCAGGGTGCTCAACAAAGGGGCGAGCAAAGCCGGCTTCGTTGGCCCAGCTGTAGAGGATCTCGGCTGAGCGATCTGTGCGACTCGTGGCCCATTCAAGTCCACCTTGCTCGTTCATCCACTTCACTTGCTCATTGAGCAGGTACAGCGTTGCAAGTGCAGGGGTGTTGTAGGTCTGGTCAAGCCGTGAGTTGTCGAGTGCAGTCTTCAGATCAAAAAACGCTGGGATGAAGCGGTCTGAAGCAGCAATGCGCTCAATACGCTCAACAGCAGCTGGCGAAACAAGCGCCAACCAGAGTCCACCATCTGAGGCAAAGCACTTCTGCGGAGCGAAGTAGTAGCAGTCGAACTGACTGGGGTCGACGGCGAGTCCTCCAGCACCTGAGGTCGCGTCAACGGCCACGAGACCAGTTGCGCCGGCAGGGCGCTCAATGGCCATCGACACACCCGTTGAGGTCTCGTTATGGGTGAAGGCGTAGAGATCGATCTCGTCGTTGGCAACGGCGTAGGAACGCGAACCAGGCTCTGCCTTCAGTACTTCAGGATCAGCAAGCCACGGGGCTTGCTTGGCCGCACTGGCGAACTTCGAGGAAAACTCACCAAAGGACAAGTGTTGGGACTTCGTTTCAATGAGTCCAAAGGTGGCAATGTCCCAAAATGCGGTTGCTCCACCATTGCCGAGCAGGACTTCGTAGCCATCGGGGAGGTTGAAGAAACTGGCGAGACCTGAGCGAACCTCACCGACCACGTTCTTGACCGTTGCTTGGCGGTGTGAGGTGCCGAGGAAGGACGTCGTGACCTTTGCCAAGGCCTCCATTTGGGCTGGACGAACCTTTGAGGGACCACACCCAAAGCGTCCATCAGAGGGGAGAAGGTGAGCAGGAATCTGAATGTCGACTGGATTGGTCATGTATGTAATCATTACAGAGTGACCACGCGCAAAGAAACCGCCCGAATCTCAAAGCGACTGGCGACGCTTGCCCCTTCTGCCACCTTGGCGGTCGATGCTCGAGCGAAAGCCTTGAAAGCTGCCGGCCATGACGTCATTGGCTTTGGCGCTGGTGAACCAGACTTCCCAACTCCCGCCCACATTGTCGAAGCGGCCGTTGAAGCAGTCCGTGATCCAAAGAACCACCGCTACACCCCAACCGCTGGACTCCCCGAACTCCGAGAAGCCGTTGCGGCCAAGACGCTTCGGGACTCTGGTCTTGTTGTTGAGCCTGCTCAGGTGCTCATTACGAACGGTGGCAAGCACGCCATCACCAACGCCTTTACTGCCCTCATTGACCCAGGTGACGAGGTCATCGTCCCAGGTCCGTACTGGACAACGTACCCAGAAGCCGCTGCGCTGTGTGGAGCGGTTCCCATTGAACTCATTGCCGATGAGTCGACTGGCTTCAAGGTGACCGTTGCGCAACTTGAATCTGTTCGAACACAGAAAACCAAGGTCTTGGTCTTTGTCTCGCCGTCGAACCCAACTGGTGCGGTCTATCACCGAGATGAGATTGAAGCCATTGGCCGCTGGGCGGCTGAACACGGCATTTGGGTGCTGTGTGACGAGATCTACGAGCACCTCGTCTATGGAGACGCTCGCCACTACTCACTGCCCGTTGTGGTTCCAGAAATTGCTGATCGCTGGGTCGTCGTCAATGGAGTGGCCAAGACCTATGCCATGACTGGGTGGAGAGTGGGCTGGGTGATTGGCCCACGTGACCTCACTGACGCCATGATCAACTATCAGTCACAGACGACGTCGAACGTGAACAACGTTGCCCAACGTGCGGCACTTGCTGCAGTGTCTGGTGACTTGGTGGCAGTTGAAGAGATGCGCACGGCGTTTGATCGTCGCCGCCACCTCATTGTTGATGAGTTGAACGCCATTCAAGGGATCTCGTGCCCCATGCCTGACGGCGCGTTCTATGCCTATCCAAATGTGACAGGTCTGCTCGGCAAGTCCATTGATGGCAGCCGCCCACAATCGAGTGCAGAACTGGCTGAACTTGCCATTGACGTGGCAAAAGTGGCCGTTGTTCCCGGCGAAGCCTTTGGTGCCCCGGGATACTTCCGAATGAGCTACGCCCTTGGTGACGGCGACCTGCAAGAGGGCGTCAGCCGCCTAGCCTCATTGTTCAACGGCGCTACTGACTAAGCGCTGAACGTTTCGTTTCACCTCAATTTGAAAGGACCCTTTGTGGCCCGTGTCCTCGTTACCGAGAAGATTGCCCAAAATGGGCTCGACATGCTGGCAGCTGCCGGCCATGAAGTCGATGTCCAAGAAGGCTTGACTGAAGAGCAGCTCATTGCCACCATCCCTGGTGCACATGCCCTCATCATCCGCTCCGCCACTCAAGTGACCGAGTCGGTCTTGGCTGCTGCCAAAGACCTCATTGTGGTGGGTCGAGCTGGCATTGGCCTCGACAACGTTGATGTGCCGGTTGCAACCGCACTTGGAGTCATGGTCGTCAATGCCCCGACGTCAAACATTGTTTCTGCCGCTGAGCAGACGATGGCGCTCATGTTGGCCATTGCCCGCAATGTGCCTCAAGCCCACTCGGCGCTCGTCAATGGCAAGTGGGAGCGCTCCAAATGGGAGGGTGTTGAGCTGTATGAAAAGACGCTCGGCGTGTTCGGCCTTGGTCGCATTGGCGCCCTTGTTGCCCAGCGTGCACTTGCGTTCGGCATGCGCCTTGTCGCCTATGACCCCTACATCTCAGCAGAGCGGGCAAAACGCATGGGCGTTGAGCTGCTCTCCATTGAAGAAGTCGTTGCGCAGTCGGACTTCATCACCATTCACTTGCCGAAGAACAAAGAAACCCTCGACTTGTTCAACTTGGAGATGCTGAAGAAGGCAAAGCCAAGCCTTCGGCTCATCAATGTTGCTCGTGGTGGCATTGTCAATGAAGCAGACCTCGCCGTGGCCTTAAGCGAAGGCATCATTGCTGGAGCAGCCTTGGACGTGTTCTCGAAGGAGCCAACAACCGAGTCGCCGCTGTTTGGACTCCCAAACATTGTGGTTGCTCCACACCTTGGAGCATCGACCGCAGAAGCCCAAGACAAGGCGGGACTGACCATTGCCGAGCAACTCATCTTGGCGCTCAATGGTGAGTTTGTGCCCTTTGCCGTTAACGTCTCTGCTGGTGAAGTGTCTGGTGCAGTTGCACCGTTCATGCCGGTCGCAGAGCAACTTGGGCGTTTCTTTGCTGGACTTCACGATGTCGTGCCATCTGCACTTGAAATCGAATTTGCTGGTGACCTCGCTGGTGCTGGAACAAAGATCTTGACCTTGTCGGTCTTGAAAGGCTTCCTTGGGGCGTTTGTTGAAGAGTCAGTGAGCTACGTCAATGCTCCACAGTTGGCCGAAGCCAATGGCTTGGCAATTACTGAGACTTCAACGGTGACAAGTCATGACTTCGTCAACTTGATCACCCTTCGCACCGCTGAGCACTCAGTGTCTGGCACCTTGGCTGGTGTTGGCATTCGCACCGAGCCTCGCATTGTTGGTGTTGATGATCACTTGGTCGACGTGAAGCCAACGAAGGACATGCTCGTTGTCCGCAACGATGACCGTGCCGGGATGATTGGTGCCGTTGGAACTGCGCTCGGCAACGCTTCGGTTTCGATTACTCGTATGGCTGTTGGGCCAAGCCGTGAGGGCAATACTGCGCTGATGGTGCTCGCAACTGGCACGCCGGCAAGTGATGACTTGCTTGCTCAACTGCGCACGATGGACGGCATCTTGGCCGTCGCTCGCGTCGAGCTCTAACTTAAGAGTCGCTCGGTTTGCGAGCGACTTCGCGGTAGTCAGTCAAACTCCGAGCAGAGGCCTTTGCCTCTGCCTTTGGCGTTGATTTCGTCAGTTGACGAAGCACAAGAGCACCAAAGGTGGCGAGTAGGACGAGGAGAACGAAGAGCTTCTTCATAAGCCCAGCCTAGAAGGCTGAGTGTTCACTTGCGTCCCCTGGCAAGGGGAGTTGCGAGACTCCCCTTGCGAGATAAGCGAACACTGCTTTTGCAGACCGTGAACCGACCGTGATTGGTCAAAATCTTGGCCTGATGCTAAGACAAGCTCACGACAACGCAGCGGTTGCCAGATTTGTCCAAGCCATGGTTTGTCGTGAACTTTGTCGTCATTGAGCCGCCAGCGATGGTGATCTTGACTCCATGGATTCCGTACTGGGTGAGTCGGAGCTTGAGATAGGACTTGACCGATTTGGCTCGTGAGATGGCAAGAGCGCTATCAGTACCTTCGTTGCCATAGCCATAGAGGGACACGGCCTTGTAGCCATGAGCCTGAATGTCTCTTGCCACTGCCTTGATTTCAGCCTTGAGAGCCGCGGTCAGCATTGCATCCCCACGTCGAAAACTCCCGACATTTGTCATTTTGATCGCAATGGCGCTCACCGAAGTCGACGGAACTGATGCACCCTGGGGGTTTTGAGCAACGACGCTGAACGTGTAGCGAGTCCCTGGGGTGAGTCCAGCAATGGTGCAGGTCAATGCGCCAGAAGTCGAACATGAATGCGACCCTTGACTTGAAGAAACGGTGTAGCCGGTGATCGCCGCGCCACCAGTTGAACTTGGTGCAGTCCACCTGAAGGTGACATTGGAATTGCCGAGTTCAAGGCTGAGACCCGTTGGAGCGCTCGGTGTTGTTGCAGGCACTGCGACCGTGAACGATTGTGGTGAACCGTCAGTTGCAAATCCCAACACATCTGTCACGTGAGCCACGAGCGTGCACGTTCCAGCTCCAATAAAGGACACGTCACCGTCAGACAGTGTGCAAACTGCTGGAGTTTCAGAGGTGACGTCTCCGGGATCTCCAATTCGGTCACTCTCAATGGTCGGAGTGAATGATCCACCTGGGGCTGCGGAACTCGGCAGATTTGAGATACTCGGCGGTGGGCCGACGTAGATGTACGTTTGCATGCTCATACCGTCACCATTGGAAGCTTCCGCGACTATCACGATGAGCGAATACCACGAGGGCAAGGTCAGTGTTGCTTGACGAGCGTCGCCACTCACTTCGTAGACGGCCTCTCCCTCGTCGCGAAACGATAATACGGTGATTTTGTAGCCAGTGATTGCTTGGCCATAGGTCTGAGTTGGCGGGCTCCAGGTCAAAACAACGTTGCCGCTCGCTGGATCTCCAACGAGCGTGGGCAACAAGTTTTGAGGCCGACTCACTGGCCCAACGACGGAAAAACTTGCCGCTTCGCTGGATGGTGAGGTACCCGCGTCATTGGTCGCTGTGACCGTGACCGTGTCATTGCCGGGAAGGATATCCGAAATGGTGCACGACAAGGTTGAGGTCGAACACCAGTGGCCTTGGCTGTCAGTGGCGGTGTAGTTCGAAATTGGTAGCCCACCATTGCTCACAGGAGCTGTCCATGAAATCACTGATTCAAGAAGTCCCCCAGAGGTAGCCGACACGTCGGTCGGTGCACCTGGAGGCGTGGCAGCTGCTTCTTGTGGCGTAATGACGTGCAGGAACCCGCCCAAGTCGACAACGTAGACCTGTCCGTCAGCATCAACAGCAACACCTGTTGGGCCCTGAAGGGAGTTGCCCATCGTCGTGATGGTTCCATCAACTTGAACTCGGTAGACCTGGTTTGCGCTCTGACTTGCAACCAGCACATTGCCAGCTGCGTCAGTGGCCACTCCAAATCCATTGCCGTTGCCAAAGTCAATCGTCCGAGTTGTGGTGCCGTCGGGACTCATTTCCGTAATGAAGTGTCGAGTTGCGTCTCCTTCATAGACATTGCCCGAAGCGTCAACGGCGACACTGAGGGGAAACGGAAATGCTGGACCGAAGCTTTGTTGATCGGTGCCATCATCGTTCAGTCGCAAGAGATGACCGTCGTTAACGACCACAAAGAGGTGTCCTTGGCCATCGCAGGCGATGCCCTTTGGGTTCGAGAGACCTTGGGCAATGGTCACCTGGTTCGAACCATCAGCATCCATCTTGAGAATTTGACCACCGAAAAGGGTGGTGACGTAGATGGCACCAGTTCCGTCAACGGCGACTCCTCGTGGTTTGTTGAGGCCTGAAGCCAACGTGGTTTCACCAGAGCCGTCGGGATTGATTGCGACCACGCGGTTATTGTTCTGGTCGGCAATGATGAGTTGACCGTTGAGAGCGACTGCGATGGCTGTGGGCCATGACAGACCGGGGGCTGTGACCGTGCCAGCCGAGGCGACTGAAGAACCCACCACCGTAGACAAACCGAGACTCACTACGACAGCAGCAGTGATACTGCGAAACTTCTTCATAAAGGTCTCCAAATTCTGCTTGTTAGGTGAGTTGTCTACATTGATGACAAATTGACGATAGCACTTGTCACCTTTGTTGACAATATTCTGCGCCTAAATGTATCGGGGAGTAAGGTCGAGAAAGACTTATGACCAATGATCAGATGGAGAAGAAACCTCGAGTCTCTGCAGATGAGGCCAAAGAACTTCTCGTTGCTGCGGTGATCCATCTAGCTGAGACCGTGCCTCTGCCTGAGTTGACGACTCGTCGCATTGCCCAAGAGGCCAACTTGGATGCGAACGCTATTTTCCGGCACTTTCGCAGTCTTGAAGGTCTCTTTATTGCCGCAGCGCACGTGATTGGATCTCGGGCAGTCGAGCACCTCACCCACAATGCTCGGACGGGATTCACGTTGATTCATGACGCAGATCTCTGGGTCAGATTTACGACATGGCTCTCGCTCGTAGGGGTGGAGCCGGCAAAGTTCGAAGCAGACCCTGCGATCGTCTCCTCGTTGCAGTCGATCACACTTGAGCGCTTAGGCGTACCGGAAGGTCTGAGTCACCGGACAGGCACGGCAATGTTCACGGTCGCCCTTGCTTTCATTCAAGCGCAGGCGATTCTCACGCCCTCTCAGCCTGGCTTCTACACACCCCAAGTGATGGACGATTCCATGTTGCTCATGGCCAAGGTGGTTGAGCATCTTGAACAAATAGCAAGTGAACTTGGTTGGGAGCAATGAGTGCTCGCTTGACCAAGCGTTTCTTTGGGCGCTCTCGGAACTGTTGGCCGACGTTGCCTTGCTTCCTTCGCTCAGACCAGCGGTCGTAGCGCTGAAGATCTACAAAGGCTAACGAAGCACGGCCATGTGAAACAGGTAGGCTAAGTCCTGTGAAGTCAATCGGTTTCCTTCTTCTTCTGTAACGGCGAGCGCAACTGCTCGCCGTGAACCCCTGTGCCAAATGGCCAGGGGTTCTCGTTTTTTAGAAGGGGCGACCATGAACAATGGAGT
>CANGPX010000005.1 GCA_947456095.1 Acidimicrobiaceae bacterium | reverse complement strand
GCGGCCGAGCTCACATCGCTTCGGTAACGGTCTTTGTTGCTGAAATCTGCTGGTTCGGCCACAGACGAAGCGTAGACCTCATTGCCCGAAGGTGACCATGGCAGCGAAGTTAGGGTCGAAGTGCCGTCAGCTTGAGGAACAGTGCCTGGAGGGCAAGGGACTCATTTGGGTTATGGCGAAGCGTGCCAAAAAACTCAGTGATCGCATCGATGCTGGCCCCGCAACGCCGCGCTGCATCGGCTTGGTTGGACCCTGAAGAGACCGCGTCAGCGAGCAAGTCTGCATAGGTGCGCTGGAGCTGTCCGAGCCCAGCTCGAAGTTCATCGCTTCGGTAGCGACGCTCAATGCGCTGATACCTATCGGTCAAGTCTTTGCGACCAGGAAGTGCACGTTCGCCCATCGCTTGCGACTCAGCCTCTCGCTCAGCTAGATCAGCAGCGTTGCGCTCCTTCATTGGTTGCACCGATGCTTCAGTTGCACCAAGCAGATCGGCGACGAGTTGAGAAATCTCGTGACCACCACCGCCAAGCTGTGCGGGAATCGCTGTCCACATCGCCACTCGAGAGGCAAAGGCCGGATCTTTTGCCAGCAGCAGGGCGCGTTCTAAGTTCCCGCTTGATGCCCGGGCAATACTGCGGGCCGTTTCGGGATCGCAACCATTGCCGGCCAACGCCGCGGCAATGGTCTTGGTCGACAGCGGAGGAAATTGCACCTCGACGCAACGTGAAGCAATGGTGACAAGTTCAGGTGGCAGATCATCGGCGAGCAACACGAAGATGGTCGACGAGGGAGGTTCTTCCAAGGTCTTGAGTAGCGCTGGAGCAGATTTTGTCGCCAAGTGCACGTCTTGAACAATTAAGACCTGTCGCGCTGCTTCCAAGGGCTTTCGCTGCGAGATGGCGGCGAGCGCTCGGAGGTCATCAACGGACACCATCGCGCCAGACCGTGAGGTCTCAACAATGTCAGGGTGCTGGTGACTCGCGGCCAAGGTGCAGTTGCGACAGTGCCCACAGCCACCCTCGCTGCAAACGAGCGCCGCTGCGAATGCTTGGGCGGCAAGTTCTTTGCCTGCGCCTTCACTGCCAAGCAACAAATAGGCATGGACTGGGTTGACGAGCGCTTGACGGAGGGTCTTGAGCGCGGCTTCTTGCCCCACCACTTCATCAAAACTGGTCATTGACGAGGAACCTCAAGACCGATTTGTCGAAGAAGTGCCGCGTCCACAGCACGGTTCACCTCGTCAAGGGTCGCATTGCCATCAATGACGACGAAGGTTGCGTTCTGTTTGGCCAAGTCAAGAAATCCCTGACGCACTGCCGCATGAAATGAAGGATCGAGTTGTTCTAAGCGATCAGCCTTGGTCCCTGAAGAACGTTGTCGTGCGGTGGCCAACTCGCAGTCAACAATGATGGTGAGGTCGGGCTGAAGCCCACCGGTTGCGAAGTCAACAACGTGGCGGAGCGTTGTTTGGTCAAGTCTTCGGCCAAAGCCTTGGTAGGCAAGGGTCGACGCGCTGAAACGATCAGTGATGACGGTTTTCCCACTCGCCAAGGCCGGTTCAATGAGAGTTTCGACGTGTTGGGCGCGATCAGCAGCCATGAGCAGCGCCTCAGCGCGCGATGTTGGATCGACGTCGAGGTCATGCAGTAAGAGTTGACGAAGAGCGGCCCCGAGTTTTGTGTCTCCGGGCTCAAAGGTGAGCATGGCCGCAGTCGAACTGGCAACGCGCTTTGCTTGGGTCGATTTCCCCGACCCATCAATCCCTTCAAACGCGATGAACAGCCCTCGCTTCATTAGAACGGTGGGTCGTCCTGGGCAACACTTCCAAGTTGAGTGGCCTTCAGTGCCGTCTTTTTTGCCGGTGCTTTCTTGGCCGCAGTGGCGCGCTTTGTCGCCTTTTTTGCTGGCGCCTTCTTCGCTGGTGCCTTCTTCGCCGCAACTTTCTTCGTTGCCTTTTTCTTCGACGGTCCAGCAGAACGTCGATCGGCCAAGAGTTCCTGGGCTCGCTCAACGGTCAGCGTCTCAAGGTCATCACCTTTGCGAAGACTTGCATTCGTCGTGCCGTCAGTGACGTAGATCCCAAAGCGGCCGTCTTTGGCCACAATGGGCGTGCCACTTTCTGGGTCGGGGCCAAATTCTTTGAGTGGAGGAGCAGCGACGCCGCGGCCTCGGCGAACCTTTGGCTGGGCGAAGATGGCCTGGGCTTCATCCATGGTCAAGGTGAAGATTTGGCCCTCGGTCTCCAAGCTTCTTGAGTCGGTGCCCTTTTTGACATATGGGCCATAGCGACCATTGAAGGTCTCAACCGCAGTGCCCTCTTCATCTGCCCCAACAAGTCGCGGAATGGTCAGCAGTTGCAAACCCTGTTCCAAGGTCAACGACGCAATCTCCATGTCTTTAAACAGCGACGCAGTCTTTGGCTTTTCTTTGCCAACCATTTCGCCGAGCTGCACATAGGGGCCATAACGCCCCGCCTTGGCAAACACGGTGAACCCGGTAGTCGGGTCGACACCAAGTTCGCGGTCATTTGACGGTGCGAGCAAGAGCTCAAGCGCTCGCTCAACGGTTAACTCATCGGGCAAGGTGTCATCTGGAATGGAAGCCCGGTCTTCACCACGGGTGAGGTAGGGGCCGTATTTTCCTGAACGCACGGTGACGACTTCACCGTTTTCATCGGCACCAAGCACAAGGGAGTTGATCTCACGAGGATCGATCTCATCAATGTGGCTGGTCACTGCAGCTTTGAGTCCAATTTGCGCAAGCACGGCTTCAGCCGCGTCACTGCCGAAATAGAAGCGGCTGAGCCACGGAAGTGCTTCTTCTTGACCCCCGGCAATGCGGTCCAAGTCGTCTTCCATGGATGCGGTGAAGTTGTAGTCAACCAGGTCACCAAAGTGCTGCTCTAACAAGTGCACGACCGAGAAGGCAATGAAGGAAGGAACGAGCGCTGGGCCCTTCTTCCAGACATATCCTCGATCTTCAATGGTTGAAATGACGCTGGCATAGGTGGAAGGTCGGCCAATGCCAAGTTCTTCCATCTTCTTCACCAAACTCGCATCGGTGTAGCGAGCAGGAGGTTGTGAGTGGTGATCAACCGGAGTGAGGTCTACAGCGGTGAGACCTTGGCCTTGCGTCAACTTCGGCAAGACCTTCTCTTGGCCTTCGAGTTCTCCTTCTGGGTCGTCAGAGCCTTCAACGTAGGCACGGCGATACCCAGGAAAGGCAATGACTCGACCATTGGCTTGGAACGTGGCGGTCTCACCGGCATAAGCATCAGACGTTGCCGGAACCGTCGAGGTCATGCGGACCTGTGCACTCGTTCCTCTGGCATCGGTCATTTGTGAGGCAACGGTGCGCATCCAGATGAGGTCATAGAGGCGCAACTCATCGCCCGAAAGCGACCGTGCTGCTTCGTCGGGGGTGCGGAAGCTCTCGCCGGCTGGGCGAATGGCTTCGTGTGCTTCTTGTGCGTTTTTGACCTTGCGTTCGTACTGTCGCGGCGAGGCGGGGACGTAGTCGGGTCCGTAGAGGGCTACGGCTTGGCTCCGAGCGGCAGCAATAGCTTGACTCGACAACGTGGTCGAGTCGGTACGCATGTAGGTAATCCAACCCTGTTCATAGAGTCGCTGAGCGGTTTGCATGGCCCGCTTGGCTGTCATCTTGAGCTTGCGACCAGCTTCTTGCTGGAGCGTCGAAGTCATGAACGGTGGCTGGGGCTTTGAGGTAAAGGGACGCTCAATCACTGAAGCAACGGAAAACGAGGCACCTTCGAGCGAGACGGCAAGGGCCTTGGCGTCGTGTTCTGAGAGGCTCAAGCGATCAGAGGTCTTCTCGCCAATTGAGGAGAAGTCCTTTGATGAGGCGAGGTCGGTTCCAGCAAGGTTGACGAGCGTTGCCCCAAAGGATGCTTCGGCGCCAGTAAACGTTGTCGTGACGTCATACCAAGTTGCTGAGCGAAACGCCATACGCTCACGTTCGCGTTCAACCACAAGACGAGTGGCGACGGATTGGACTCGACCAGCAGAAAGCCGCGGCAGCACTTTCTTCCACAACACTGGTGAGACTTCGTAGCCGTAGAGGCGGTCCAAGATGCGACGGGCTTCTTGGGCATCGACCAAACGCCGGTCGAGATCCCGAGATTCAACCACTGCTTTTTCAATAGCGACTTTGGTGATTTCGTGGAAAACCATGCGCTTCACGTCGATACCTGGACCAGGGCTCAGTACTTCGAGCAAATGCCAGGCAATGGACTCACCTTCGCGGTCTTCGTCGGTTGCCAGATAGAGCGTGTCAACTTTTTTCAGTTGAGCTTTGAGGTTTTTGACGACGTCTTTTTTATTTTTCGAAACGACGTAGAGGGGCTTGAATCCGTCATCGACGTTCACTCCAAGGCGTGACCATGACTCACCTTTGTATGCAGCGGGGACTTCGTCTGCGCCATTTGGAAGGTCGCGAATGTGGCCAATGGAGGACTCGACAATAAAGTCCGAGCCGAGCATGGCGCCAATGGTCTTTGCCTTGGCCGGGGATTCGACGATGACGAGTGCTTTAGCCATGTCTTGCTCCTAGCGGATTTTCTTGAGTAAAGGTCATCGGGCGGCCTACCTTACGCGCCACAAGGTACAAGTTGGCGACGGGTCAACTATTCGCCATGTCCGGAGATGAGTTCAATGACCGGATTGGTCATGGTGAGCTCTTGGCCGCGCTCGGCCACCATGGCCTCAGCAACGAGGCGTGTGCCGGGTTCAATACCAGGAATTTCTGGGCGCCCCATGAAGATCACCGTCACATCGCCAGTGTCATCTGTGACCACGACTTCTAAGTTGGTGCTTTGTTGGCCAGGTTGAATACGCATGGACCGAATGCGACCAGCAACCTTTGCCCGCTTTCTGCCAACAAGGTCTCCAATGGCAACCGTACCGTTGCTGTGTTCGGCCAACATGCGGTCGATTTCGGTTTTCTTTGTTGGTCGAGCGGTCCACACTTCCTCGGCTTCCACCACGTCTGCACCGTCTTGGTGCTCAACGAGTGGACCGCCTCGACGGTTCAAGTTGAACGGAACAATGGTTGCGGCAACATGAGGAACCGTCGACAAGGCGTCGGCGATTTTGTCGGCAGTGCGGTCATGCAAGATCCGGCTGATCCGAGAGTTGAACACCCGTCTTGGCAGCAGCACCGTGCACTCGGTTGCTTCGTCAGCCACGATTTCGGCCACGAGTTCAATAGAGGCTCGATCAAGGCGTCGGTCCCGGCATTCAATGACATCTAAGGGGAATCGACTAATCCCAAGACGACTCCAGTCTTCGGCAATGGTCGAGGCAACGAGGGGGTCCAGATTGAAGTGGATGGCTCGGAGGTCGTCTGGGTGCAGCGTCTTTGCATACTGAATGGCTCGAGCGGTTGCCATGTCGAGGCGATCAACAAACACCACCACCATGTGTCGGCGAAGAACTGGCGCTTCAATCGTCGCCACTGCGCCGTCGACGAGTTGGGCTTCTTCTTTGTCATGTTCTTTTCGCAAGTGGAGCAGTCCAAAGAACATTGGCGGTGCCACCACCAAAATAATCCAGGCGCCTTCGCCAAACTTCGTCACCATGAGCACTAACACGACGGTCAGGCTTAAGACGAAAGAAAGTCCGTTCACCGCCAAACCAAGCTTCCACTTGCCTTCACGCTTTCGCCAGTGACGAGCGGACATGCCAGCACCAGCAATGGTGAAGCCAGTGAACACGCCGAGTGCATAGAGCGACACGAGGCCGTTCACGCTGGCGTTGAAGGCAACGACCAACACAATGGCGACTGCAGTTAAGACAATGATGCCGTTCGAGAACGCAAGGCGGTGTCCACGCTTTCCGAGTTGCCGGGGGAGGTAGTGGTCGCTTGCGACAAATGAAGCCAGATACGGGAAGCCGTTAAATGAGGTGTTGGCCCCGGTGTAGAGAATCGCCACGGTGGCGAATTGGACGACCAAGAACATGATGTGGCCAATGCCTGTTGAACCAAGGACGGCGCGCACTTCTTGCGAGACCACCGATGGTGAGCCTGAGCCAAAGGGGAATGCGTGGGTCCAGTTGGCCAACAGCGAGGTGCCAATGACCAGAAAACCGAGAATCACACACATGGTGACGAGGACCTGGCGGCCATTTCGTGCCCGGGGGTGACGGAACATGCCAATCGAGTCCGACACCGCTTCGAGGCCGGTCAGCGATGCACCACCGTTGGCAAAGGCCTTTAAGAGATAAAAGATGCCGAGGCCCATCAGTAGCGAGTTCGTCTGCGTGCCTGGGTGATAGCCAAGGTCAGCATCGCTTGGCCGGGGAAGATGGTGCAAGCTGCCGCTGAAATGCTTGATGAAGCCCACCACAATGACCGATCCAAGCGCCAAGATGAAGAAGTAGACCGGCATGGCGAACCACGCACCGGCTTCTTTAATGCCTCGCAAGTTTCCAATAAGCAGCAGACAAATCACGCCAAGGGTGATGGGAACTCGGTACGGCACGAGTGCAGGAAACGCTGAGTCAAGTGCCACGGTTCCAGCCGACGTCTGCACGGCAACGGTGACGGTGTAGTCAATGAGCAGCGCCACAGCTGCGACTTGTGCGAACTTCGTGCCGAAGTTGTCGCGGGCAACAATGTAGGTACCACCAACAGTTGTGTAGTGGCCAAGAATTTCCAAATACGACAACGTCACAAAGAACAGCACGGCAATGATGGCGATGGTGATGGGAATGACCATGGTGAATGCACCAAGACCAATGATTGGCAACATCACAATGAGCATCTGTTCTGTGCCATAGGCCGATGACGAAATCATGTCGGGGGCCAACACCCCAAGTGCGACCGGGTTGGCGAGCGATTCGTGACCGAGTTGCTCAGTCACGAGCGGTGGCCCGAGAATCTTGTTCTTCAGGCGATAAGCGCGAGACTCAGGATACGCAGCGCTGTAGCGCTGGGTCCGTCGAGCAATAGGTGCTTCGTTTGCGTCCGGAGACGTCTTCGGTGCCATAATCCTCCGTCGATTGCCCTTCCAACTGTAGGCCTCTTGGGTCACGTAGACCAACGATCTTGCCCATGGGTAGAGTCAGGGCATGCACATTGTCATTGTTGGCTGCGGACGAGTTGGCTCTGGACTCGCCCGTGAACTCGTTGCCGAGGGCCACTCCGTTGCCGTTGTTGACAAGAACAAGAAGCAGTTTCGTCGACTCGGGACTGATTTTTCCGGTTCCATGGTCGAAGGGTCTGGCTTTGACCGAGATGCACTTGCTGAAGCCGGTGTTGGCCACGCAGATGCGTTAGCTGCGGTCACAAGTGGTGACAACTCAAACATCTTGACTGCCCGCATTGCTCGGGAGCACTTTGGGGTGTCTTCTGTCGTTGCACGGATCTATGACCCACAGCGAGCTGAGGTCTATCAGCGCCTTGGCATTGCAACCGTGGCAACGGTGACTTGGACGATTGACCAAGTTCGTCGTTGGCTCTTGCCAAGCGACCTGCACGCCTCATGGACCGATGCAAGTGGTTTGTTGTCCGTTGTTGACCGGCCGCTGCCTGCACACTTTGCTGGCAAGCATCTTCGCTTGGCTGTTCCCGAGGGCCTTGCCACCTTGGTGGCGGTTACTCGCGCTGGCAAGCCTCGCCTCAACCCAGGAGACCTGGTTGGCCAAGACGGGGACCTGTTGCATATGGCGGTGATGCTGGACCAGCGTGAAGCGCTCGACGCGCACCTTTCGGCTGAAGGGAGCCACTCGTGAGAATCGCTATTGCTGGAGCTGGAAGTGTCGGTATTGCCATTGCCGAAGACTTAGGGAAAAACGGCCACGAGGTCATTGTCTTTGAGCAAGAACCAGAAGTTGCCGCTCGGTTGAATTCAACGACCGATCTTCGAGTCATTGCTGGCGATGCCTGCGAACTCGCCACGCTTCGTGCCAACAACTTGGATGAAGTCGACGTCATGGTGGCTGCAACCGGTGACGACGAGGACAACTTGGTGATCTCACTATTGGCCAAGCAAGAATTTGCTGTTCCACGCGTCATTGCCCGCGTCAACAACTCAAAGAATCAGTGGCTGTTTAATGAGACCTGGGGCGTTGACGTTTCGGTGTCGACGCCGCAACTGCTCACGAGCCTTGTCGAAGAAGCCTTTGCTGTTGGTTCTCTCGTGCAACTCATGACCTTTGATGATGGCAATGCCAACTTGTTTGAAGTCACCTTGGCCGACTCTTCACCAGCTGATGGCAAGCAAATTGAAGAGCTCGACTTGGGTCGAGAAGTGGTCATTGTCGCGATCGTGCGCAATGGTCACGTCGTCAACCCGACGCCCAACTTGCAACTCAACCGCGGCGATGAGGTCGTGATATTGGCACCGGCTGCTCAAGCCAACGCAATTACCCAGTCGCTCATTGGCCATTGACCGTTCCTGACGGCGCAAGCAATGCGCCGTAGGCTTTGAAAATGGAAGCGGCCTTTTTCGATCTTGACAAGACCGTCATTGCCAAAGCTTCGATTGCTGCATTTGGCCGACCTCTTCGACGTCAAGGCCTCATTTCTCGTCGCATGGTTGCTCGAGCCATTGCTGGACAACTCATGTTCATGTATTTCGGCGCTGACGAAGAACGCTTGACCAAGATCAGAGAATCCATGCTGACGCTCACCAAAGGTTGGGATCGCGACCAGATCTCGACCATTGTGCGAGAGACCTTGATTGAAACCATTGAGCCACTGATTTACGCCGAGGCGTTGGCGCTCATGGAACATCACCGAGGCGAAGGGCACCGGATTTACTTGGTGTCTGCTTCACCAGAAGAAATCGTGCAGCCCTTGGCTGAGCTGCTTGGGGTTGACGGCGCAATCGCAACCAAAGCCAAGATTGACGATGCCGGTTGCTACACCGGCGAGATGGAGTTCTACAACTACGGACCAAACAAAGCCGTGGCCATGACAGAACTCGCTGAGCGAAATGGCATTGATCTGTCGAGGTCTTTTGCCTACTCAGACTCAGCTACTGATCAACCCATGCTCGAAATTGTTGGTCACCCAGTTGCGGTGAACCCTGATCGCGCCCTGGCAAAAGTGGCAAAAGAGCGCGAATGGGAAATCCTCAATTTCACCAAACCCGTGAGAATGCGCGACCGAGTTTCTCGCAGGACGCCGCTGTTCACCGGCATTGTTGCCGTTGTTGGTGCGCTTGGACTCGTTGTCGTTCGTGGCGGAAAATCCCACCACCGTACAAAGATCTGAGTCTTAGACCGTCAACAGGTCGCGAGCACCAGTGTCTGACGACGGGTGACGCAACTTGCTCATGGCCCGAGCCTCTATTTGGCGAATGCGCTCTCGGGTCAAGTTGAACAGGTCGCCAACTTCTTCCAAGGTGCGCGGCTCGCCACGGTCGAGACCAAAGCGAAGCTTCAAGATCTCGCGTTCGCGCATCTCGAGTGGTCCGAGCAACTTGTCGATCTCTTCTGGCAACAACGACACTGCGGCTACTTCAAAAGGCGATTCAGCCGAGCGGTCTTCGACGACATCGCCGAGTTCAGCGTCTCCGTCTTCACGAAGGGGCTCTGACAGCGACAAGGGTTCTGCACGAAAGCGCAAAGCCTCAATGAGCTTGTCTTCTGGCATTTCAACTTCGGCACCGAGTTCAGCCAACGTTGCTGGACGGCCGTATTTCAGTTCCAAGCGAGCCTGGGCTTTTTGGACGCGAGCCAAGGTGTCACCCGCATGCACGGGGAGGCGAATGGTGCGACCGGTGTTGGCAATGCCTC
Organism: Acidimicrobiaceae bacterium; assembly: GCA_947456095.1. Classification (GTDB taxonomy): domain Bacteria; phylum Actinomycetota; class Acidimicrobiia; order Acidimicrobiales; family RAAP-2; genus CAIQEU01. The sequence continues at coordinate 30,822 of CANGPX010000005.1, read as the reverse complement.
GGGTGATTGCTTGGCGGATCCACCAGGTGGCATAGGTCGAAAATTTGAAACCTTTTCGCCAGTCGAACTTCTCAACAGCGTGCATCAGGCCCAAGTTGCCCTCTTGGATGAGGTCAAGCAGAGGAAGACCAGAGGCCTGGTACTTCTTGGCAATTGATACGACGAGACGAAGGTTTGACTGCACGAACGTCTGCTGGGCGTCTTCGCCGCGAAGTGCTGTCTTTTTAATTTCCCGTTTTTGAGCGACGGTCAGTCCCTTGGCGGCTTCCAAGTTGGTGGCAGCTTCTCGGCCAGCCTCAATGGTCTGGGCCAAGCGAACTTCGTCGTCTTTGGTAAGCAGGGGATATTGACCAATGTCGGTGAGATAGAGCCGAACGAGGTCCTCGTCGTCGCGCTCAATGCGTTCTTTCGCCACGGTGTGCCTCCAATTCGCGCGTCGCAGGTTCGACGCGTCTTGGTCTACCTTCTCGAAGCCCCCCCCGAGTTGGTAGGCATCAAGTGTACCGGGAGGGTGTGATCTTTCATTCGCACCTTTCCGCTGCAAGCAATATTGCGGATTACCTGAGCGAGGTCAAGGCCTCGGTAAAGAGATCTTGGTCACCTTCGAGCAGGCCAAGGGCGCGGTCAAGCACTACGCGAAAAGGGCCATCGCTATGAGGTGTCGTTAAAGAAAAGGTGTCCGCATAGCTTCGCTGGACTGCCGGGATCACCTCGGCGACGATGAAAGCCAAGAAGGATTCCGCAGTATTCGCCTCTCCTTCAGCGGCCGAAATGGCGGCCATTGCTGCAGCCCCCAAGGGGCTTGCAACCCCGGAGAACTGTTCAACGGGAAGAGAAGCTGAAACGGGAAGTCTTGCCGCGAATACTTCGCTGAGTTCTCCGTGAGCGCGAGACGCCACATGGAAATACACCGCTTCGCGAGCGCCGAGTTCTCTCCTCGGTGCGCTGCCAAACAAGCGAAACAGCGCATCTTCTATGGCAACTGCTTCTCCAATGCGGCTCGCTGCTTGGAAGAGATCAAAGAAAGGTTCGGTCATGTTGCCGCTCTCGGGCGAAATCGGTTGGTGATGGGCACGCGTCGGTCTCGGCCGAAGGCTTTTTCGGTGATGCGGGGCCCAAGAGGGCTCTGGCGGCGCTTGTATTCGGCTCCATCAATGAGAGAGACCACTCGGTTCACCATCTCAGGATCAAAGCCAAGGTCCACAATCTCTGGGGCAGTGAGATCGTTCTCGACATAGGCCTCAATGACCCGGTCCAAGATCTCATACGGCGGAAGCGACTGATCATCTCGCTGGTCGGGACGCAGTTCAGCTGAAGGTGGTTTCACGAGTACCGCCTCAGGGATGGGTGGAGTCTCGCCACGCTCTTGCGCCAAGGCATTTCGGTAGCGACACAGCGAATACACCAGGGTCTTGACCACATCTTTAATGACGGCAAACGCACCAGCAGTATCGCCATACAGCGTGGAATATCCAACAGCTGTTTCTGACTTGTTGCCGGTCGTGAGCACGAGATCACCAAGGGCATTGGACCACGCCATCATGGTGAGCCCACGAATTCGAGACTGCAGGTTCTCATCGGTCAACCCTTGCGGGTCCCCTCCAAGGCGAGGTCGAAGCATGGCACTGAAGGCAAGGTGTGCTGGCTCAATGGCGATTTCGTGGCAGTCAATGCCAAGCCGTGTGGCGAGATCAACCGCATCGGAGGTGGCACCTTCGCTTGAGTAGCGAGAAGGAAGAGTGACGCCGTGGACCTTGGCTGGGCCAAGCGCATCGACGGCAAGAGCGGCGACGATGGAGGAGTCGACCCCACCAGACAAGGCAATGACCGCATCGCTGAAATTATTTTTCTCGAAGTAATCGCGCAATCCCAGGACGAGCGCGTTCCACACCTGGGCTTCGTCGCTGTCAACGGCGGCAATCGAAGAAACTGTTGGAGTTGCGCTGTGTTCTTCGCGTTTGACCACCATGGTGCCGAGTGGACTTGGCGGAACGTCGGCGTCGACGATCAGCAGCGTTTCTTGGAACTGCACAGCACTTGCCATGACGCCGTTCGCACCCATGACAAATGACCCCCCGTCAAAGACGAGTTCGTCTTGGCCACCAATCAAATTCACGTAAGCAATGGTGCAACCGGTTTCTGCTTGTCGACGCTCGACCATGGCCATCCGGTCGGCGAGACGACCTCTGGCAAAAGGTGAGGCGTTGAGCGACAAGATGACCTTGGCCTCTTGTTGGCTTAACGAAAGTCCGGGTCCATCGTCGGCCCACAGGTCCTCGCAGATGACAACGCCCACCGCAGTTCCGGCAACGTTAAACAGCACAGGGTCTTTATGGCCGGGCTGAAACCAGCGCTGTTCATCAAAGACGCCATAGGTCGGAAGGAGTTGTTTGCGCACGATTCCGCGGAGCTCGCCTTGGCTTGCCACCAAGGCAGCATTGGCAAGCAGTGGCATGGTCCCAGCTGCACTTGACCGACTGTCTCTCGTTGAACCAACGAGGCTCGCGTCGTCGATTTCTTCTACCGTTCCAAGGACAATCAAGCAACGCTTCGACGCAGCCACGACTCGGCGCTCTGCTTCACGGCACGCTTGCAAAAATGCCCGTTTGTGGAGCAAATCTTCAGGCGGGTAGCCAGTGAGGGCAAGTTCGGGAAACACCATCACGTCACACTGCGCAGCCTCAGCGGCTTCAATGAGGGCAATCGCTTTGTCCGCGTTGCCAGACAGATCACCAACAACCGCATTCATCTGGGCAAGGGCGAGCTTCACGGTGACCACGGTTGTCAGCCTAGGCGGAGGGAAGAACTGGGCTCATGAGCGCCGCGCCACGTGTTCACATGCCGTTCACATTTGACGACGTCAAGGGGCGGCGGCTCTGCCACAATAGAGGCCATGGGTGGAGGTCACCCTCAGCAAGCCAAGTGGGTCAACGGCGATTTCGCTGCAGCTGCTGTACTTCAGAACACCAGGAGAACCCGTGGCTTACCAGGCTGAATACATCTGGATTGATGGCACGAAGCCATCGCCGCTCCTTCGGAGCAAGACCCGCATCATTGCCGATGGCAAGAAGCCAGAAATCTGGGGCTTTGATGGCTCATCGACCAACCAGGCAACTGGAGACAACTCTGACTGCGTGCTGAACCCCGTGTTCACCTGCAAAGACCCACTTCGTGGACCAAATGACATTTTGGTCATGTGCGAGGTCTTGTTGATTGACATGACGCCTCACCCCACCAACACCCGCGCAGCTTGTGTTGCTGTTGAGGCTGAATTCGCCTCGTTCGAGCCAATGTTTGGTATCGAGCAGGAGTACACCTTCATGGCTGATGGCCGCCCCTACGGCTGGCCAGAAGTTGGCTACCCAGCTCCACAGGGTCCTTACTACTGTGGCGTCGGCGGCTCGAAGATGCCTGGCCGCGACATTGTTGAAGCCCACACGGTTGCCTGCCTCGAAGCCGGTCTCGGCATTGAAGGCACGAACGCCGAAGTGATGATGGCGCAGTGGGAATTCCAAATTGGCGTGCTTGCTCCGGTCGAAATCAGCGACCAGATCTGGGTGGCGCGTTGGTTGCTCAACCGCATTGCAGAAGACTTCGGCGTCGAGGCCAGTTTTGACTCGAAGCCAATGAAGGGCGACTGGAACGGCGCTGGCGCTCACACCAACTTCTCGACCAAGCAGATGCGTGAAGACGGTGGCTGGGACGCCATCATTGCTGGCTGCGAGGCTATTGGAACCCGCGTTGAAGAGCACATCTCGAACTACGGCGTTGGCATTGAGGAGCGCTTGACTGGTGCCCACGAGACTGCTCGCTACGACAACTTCTCCTATGGCACCTCTGACCGTGGCGCATCGATCCGTATTCCATGGAAGGTCGCCGTTGACAAGAAGGGCTGGTTGGAAGACCGTCGTCCGAACGCCAACATGGACCCCTACACCGTCACCCGCCTCCTCGTTGAGACGGTCTGCGGGGCAGCAAAGTAGGAACGAACTAGCGTGGGTTGTACGACCGCGCGTCAACACTTGTGCGATCGGGCCGCCTTTCGAGGTGGCCCGATTGTCATCTTGAAAGAAGAGCGATGACTCAGAACGACTATGTGTTGCGCACCGTTGAAGAACGGGGCATTGGCTTTATCCAGTTGTGGTTCACCGATGTGCTCGGCACGCCGAAGGCCTTCCACATCACCCCGCAAGAATTGCAAAATGCCTTAGAAGAAGGCATGACCTTTGACGGCTCTGCCATTGACGGGTTCTCGCGTATGCAAGAAGCCGATGTGTTGGCAAGGCCTGATCCGTCGACCTTCCAAGTCCTTCCCTATGAGGGAACGGGCAGCGAAATTGCCCGAGTGGTCTGTGATATCTCGAATCTTGATGGCTCCCCGTTTGAAGGATGCCCTCGCCACACGCTTCGCCGCGTGGCCGAACGAGCTCGAAGTGGGGGCTATACCTTCTACGTCGCCCCTGAAATTGAGTACTTCTACTTTTCTTCAGCCAATCCCGCAACCGGTCCGATCCCTCTTGATCGCGGTGGCTACTTTGATCTCTCCGTTGGTGACGTGGCGTCAAACCTTCGCCGCCGGTCGGTCAAGATGCTCGAGGAAATGGGAATCCCAGTCGAGCACGCACAACACGAAGATGCTCCCTCGCAGCACGAAGTCGACCTTCGCTACACCGACGTGTTGACCATGGCAGACACCGTCATGACCACGCGACTTGTGTTGAAAGCGTTGGCTTCAGCCGAAGGACTCGTGGCGAGTTTCATGCCAAAGCCCTTGGCCTTGGTTCAAGGTTCGGGGATGCACACGCACTGCTCACTGTGGAGCAATGACGAAAATGCCTTTGCTGATGGAGATGATGAAGCGGGCCTTTCGACGACCGCTCGACAATTCATGGCAGGTCTGCTTGTCCACGCCCCAGAAATCACTGCGATTACCAACCAGTGGGTCAACTCCTACAAACGACTCGTTGCCGGCCACGAAGCACCAGTGTCGATTGGTTGGGCCCGGTCGAATCGTTCATCGCTGGTTCGTGTTCCCGTGGCAAAACATGGCCGTCGCGAGTCAACGCGCCTTGAGTATCGAGCACCCGACAGCGCATGCAACCCGTATCTCTCTTTTGCCATGATGCTCGCAGCTGGCCTCAAAGGGATTGAAGGCGCCTATGAGCTCGAGCCTGAGTTGACTGGTTCACTTGGAGGGGCTCGACCGCTCCCAAGCAACTTAAATGATGCAGTTGACCTGCTTGAGAACTCAGCGCTTGCTCGTGAAACGCTTGGCGACCACGTGGTTGAGTGGTTTGTGCGCAACAAGCGAGCCGAGTGGGCGGCCTACAAGTCAGAAATCACCCAGTTCGAACTCGATCGGTATTTGCCGACCCTGTAGTGATGGCGACCGACCCGATCCTCTGCTTGCCTGCATCCATTGACCCGAGCTTGTTGCTCGGACTGTCCCAGGCTGGATACCGCCTTGCCGTGACAGATGACGTGACGCCAAGTGAAGAGCCGGTGCTCGCCGCTCTCGTCAGTGCCAGAGGGGGTCTCGATACCGCCAAGGCCCTTTGTGCGGCGGTGAGGAATTCGAGCGAAGACCAGATCCCCGTGCTCTTGCTCGTTAGTCAAAGCGACGTCTCTTCGCTTGATCACAACTCGGGACTTTTTGATGATTTCGCCATTTTGCCAAGTTCGGCTGCAGAGCTCCTGGTTCGTTTTGCTCGACTCACTGCTGGTCGCACTGGTTCTGACAGCGACACGGTTGTCGCCTTTGGCCCACTCAAGATCAATACCGAGACCTATCAAGCACTCATTGATGGACGCGTGCTTGACCTCACCTACATGGAATATGAACTCCTCACCTTCTTGGCCACCAATTCCACCAAGGTCTTCACCCGAGAAGCACTGTTGTCGAGAGTGTGGGGGTATGAGTACTACGGCGGTGCCCGCACTGTTGACGTGCACATCCGTCGCCTTCGAGCAAAGCTCGGCGAAGAACACGCATCGCTGATTGAAACCATCCGCTCAGTTGGCTATCGACTTGGCCAGCCGAGTTGGGCCAACACCACGCTCAGCTAGCGGCTCCTAGCCAAGGAGGACTTTGAGCGCCATGATACCAATGGCCAAGAGCGCACCAATGGCGGTTTGACCAAGAAGTGCCAGGCGCCTCAGCCCAATGGCGAGCCCGGCAAGGAGTTCATAGGCAATGAGTGAGACGGCAACAATCCACAGACCAAGTGCATAGACGGTTGCAGGACGCGCGCCAAGACCTGCAGCAATGAATGCTGGGACAAGCGGAACCATCGCCCCTTCAACAATGCCCCACTCTCTGCGGAGATCAGACCGAAACCCTGACCAGGTGAGCGGCGTCTTGTTGGAAAGCCGACGAGACATGCCGGCTGAATATCCGTGTGCCAGCCAGTACAGCGCGACCGCGACGACTGTTCCAAACAGTGCGGACACGAGATGGATATCTCGAGTCGATTCCGCGGCCAAAACCGCACCAACGGTCAAGGTGCCGTAGATGGCAGCCCCAGGGTCGCCTTCGACCGTGAGAACCTTCAGGCAGAACGCAAGAAGCCGCCCAGGTGCTCTTTGGTCCTTCTTGTTCACCCCTCGAGTGGAGCGTGAGCCCAAACTTCGACTTCAACGCGGCCACCAAGTGGCAAGGCGGCAACACCAATGGTGGACCGAGTCGGACGGTGATCACCAAAATGGCGGACCCAGACCTCGTTCACCAGCGGGAAGTCAGCCATGTCGGCCAAGAACATCGTGGCCTTGACGACCTGATCAATACGAGCACCCTTGGTCGCAAGCACGCTGGCAACATTGGTGAGGACTTGATCAAGTTCGGCGGCTGTTCCACCTTCGACCATGGTCGAGGTGCCGTCGCTGTTGGCGACGAGGCCAAGTTGGCCAGAGATGACGACCATGTCGCCGAAGCGAATGGCAGGAACGTAAGGACCAACTGGTGTGCTCATCTTGAGGTCCAGATCAGCTGAAGGAAGAGCCGCAACCACAGGTCTTGCCTGCGTTGGGGTTCGAGATGTGGAAGCCAGCGTCGTTCAGGCCATCGCTGTAGTCGAGGCTTGATCCGGTCAGCATCTCTGCACTTTGTGGGTCAACAATGACACGAACTTCACCAAAGGTGCGGACGATGTCGTCGCTTGCAACCTCGGTGTCAAAGAACATCTCGTAGCTGAAACCCGAGCACCCGCCGGGCTTGACGGCGACGCGTAGCGCCATGTCTTCGCCTTCTTGGGCAATGAGGTCTTTGACTTTGGCTTGTGCTTTTTCGGTCAAGACGACTGGGTCTTGCTTCTTGCCAATTGAAACGGTGCTTGACATTGACATGGTGCCTCCAAGAACTTGGGCTTGAACTACGCACCTCAGCGTAATCGGCGAATGAGTGCTCTCGGTCAGCAGGCCACGGTTACGCTTGGGCCATGGCTCACGTGACGACAGATGCGGTGCGGCAAGCGCTTCGCGGCGTCATGGACCCAGAGCTCGGCGACAACATTGTTGACCTGCAAATGGTTGGCGAAATCACCATTGAAGATGGCGCAGTCACGGTCAATGTCGCACTCACTATTGCTGGTTGTCCGCTGCGCGTCGCAATTGAACGAGACGTGGTTTCTCGAGTGTCGGTTCTTGATGGCGTGATGTCGGTCAAGGTGGCCATCTCGATGATGGATGCTGACCAAAAAGCGGTCGTGATGGCTCGAGCAAGAGCAGTGGCAAAGGACAAAGGCACCGACACCATTTCGCAGACCACCCGTATCTTGGCCATTGGGTCAGGAAAAGGCGGCGTGGGAAAATCCTCGGTCACGACAAACCTCGCCGTTGCGCTTGCGAGCACGGGCCTCACCGTTGGGGTCTTAGACGCAGATATTTGGGGATTTTCTATTCCGCGACTGCTTGGCATGAAGGGCCCAGTTGAAGCCAAAGATGGCAAGATGCTCCCGATTGAGCAACCGTGCGGTGCTGGTCGACTCAAGGTCTTGTCGATGGGTTTTTTGGCCGATGAAGACAAAGCCATCATGTGGCGGGGCTTGGTGCTCAACCGAGCGGTGCAGCAATTCGTGGAAGATGCTGCGTGGGGTGATCTCGACTATCTGCTTGTTGACTTGCCACCGGGAACTGGCGACGTCGCCATGGGTCTCATCAAGGTGTTGCCAAGAGCAGAGATGATTGTGGTCACCACGCCTCCAGTTGCCGCTCAACAAGTCGCACACCGAGCAGCCGATATGGCGCGACGGGGCTATCTCCCCGTCGCTGGCGTGATTGAAAACATGTCGGCCTTTGTTTGTGATCACGGAACCTCCTATGCGCTGTTTGGCAGTGGTGGCGGTGAGCGTTTGGCCGAACAACTTGGCGTTGCGCTGTTGGCGCAGATTCCTCTTCACCCCGACATGGCTGCTGGTGGCGACCTCGGGCTTCCCTCAGCTTTAGGGACTGGACCGCTTGCCGCAGTGTTTTTTGAACTCGCTCGAAGCATTGTTGAAGACATTGCCCCGCCTGTTTCCATGCAAGGGTGCTCAGCTCGGCTCCTTGAGGCGCTCGATAAAGCGGTTGCAACGGCCATCTGAGAACTCCTGGCGGGTTGCCTGTTCTCAGGTGGTTTCTCGTGAGAACAAGGTTTTGCCGCGGTGCTTTGTTCTTTGGCTGTTTCGAGGATTCCAAACTTTTCATTCTCCTACTGCAAAATACCTGTCTAAAGGGTAAGATGAAGTAGTGATTGTACAAACGGCCCTGCAGCGCCTCTCAGGAATCGCAGAAGATCAGTGGGGTCTCATCACTCGTCAGCAAGCGCTCTTGTCTGGCGTAGACCGCAAAGTTTTCGAACGACTGAGTGACCCCGGAAAATCGCTCATTCGTGTTGCATCTGGCGTCTATCGGATGACAGGGGCTCCAATTTCAGAACATCTCGCGCTGAAGGCGGCATGGCTGCAACTCGCTCCGAGCACGTTTGCGTTTCAGCGGACCGTTGTACATGGGGTCATTTCCCATCGGTCTGCGGCTGAGGTCATGCAGCTTGGTCATCTCGCTGAACAACTCATGGAATTTACCCTCACGACACGACGACAAACTCGAAGGACTGATGTTCGATTGCACCATTTGCACGTGGCAGAACAGGACTGCTTTCGATTTCAAGGGATGCTGCTGACGCGACCGTCGCGCGTTGCCCACGACCTCCTGTCTCAGCGTGAAGACCTTGGAGCGGTCGGCCACCTGATCGCAGATGCTTTGGGTAAAAACCTTGACCAGCCGGGCAACATGGCACGACAACTTCAATCTCACGCCCGCCATTTTGGCCTTGAACGCGGTGATGGGATTGGCCTTTTGCAATGGGCGCTTGAACTTGTCGGAGACGAAAGAATGAGTGGCTGGTTGGCCATGGCTCACGACGCAACGCGGCACTCGCTCAAACACGAAGGTGAACGCCCTTGAACGAACCTCGCGAACGGTACACAACACCCGGCGCATTTCGAAGCGCCCTCAATGATCGCCTCGGCGCAGCTGCGATGAATGGACCATGGACGCTCCATGAGCTCCAGCGACAGTTTGCCTACGACCGCCTGCTTTTGAGGCTGTATGCCATCGATGATGGATGGGTGCTCAAAGGTGCTACCGCCCTCCTGGCTCGAAGGCTCGGAGTACGAGCAACCACAGACATTGACCTCTTTCGAAGAGCAACGTCGGTTGAAGCTGAACGAGAAGTTCGACGCGCAGCCATGGTTGATCTTGGGGATTGGTTCACCTTTGACATAGGTAGTGCTTCGGCAGTTGCCGATGGGATTCAGGGAATCAGACTCCCCGTCACCGCTGCACTTGGCACCACCACGTGGTCGACATTTCACCTCGACATTGTGGGCAGTGGAGTTGAGATGACGGGCAGTGTTGAATCCGTTCAGGAATTAACCGCAAATATGACGACGATCAAAGCTTCCACACCCTTTTTGGTCTATCCACTCGTCGACCACATTGCCGATAAAATTGCTGCTCTTTACCAGCGCTTCGGCCCTTCAAAACGTCCGTCAACTCGCTTCAAAGATCTCGTTGATCTTGTCGCCATCGTGAATCGAGTCACCGTTGTGGCTCTTGATCAAGAGCGTGCACTCATCTCTGAATTCAACCGGAGAAATTTGGAGATTCCGGAAAGTTTTACTGTTCCAGATCGTGATCTCTGGTTGAGGGGATTTTCGCGAGAGGCAGGTCGCGCTCACCTTGGATATGCCTTGGATCTTGAGAGCGCAATCAGAATTGTCGGGCTCTTTGTGAATCCACTCTTTGGTTCGACCGCTGAGGGGGTTTGGCATCCTTCACAACTCAGATGGAAGCCAGCAGAATCTCACTGAAATGAGGTGCTCCGAGCGCAAAGGGGTCTTCCACCGGCATTGCTCTCAAGAGTGCGTGGTTCCGTCACCTGGGTTTGCGTGGTGGGAAACCCGCTTGATAGTGGCATTGAAATCGGTTGGTGGCGTGGCGTGGGTAGGTGAGACGTAGTCGTCGTAGCCATCATCGCCTGGCAGCAAGATGCGCACGCCTTCGCCTGTCACGGTAATTCTCGGCATGATTGCTGGGATTGATTCGGCGTGAGCAGCAGCATCAAGCAAGGCATCGACAGTTGAGAACCGGGAGATGGCCTGCAGGTTCTTAATCGTTGGAAAGATCAGCTCAATTTCGTTGCGCTGATGGGCGAGCAGTGCCTCAGCTGGTGAGATCCACACATCAGCAATGACTTCTCCGGCATCGTGTGCGGGAACTTGCCCCTCAGGTGCACGGGCGACAAAAAAGCGCGTGTCGTAGCGCCGAGGCGCACCTTCTGGAGTGATCCAGTGAGCGAAGTAGGCAACGTCTTGCACGGCCAAGTGGAGATCTTCCGCTTCGGCAATCTCGACGAACGTGCACTCACGGTTATTCAACTTGTGGCGGTGCACGGCGAAACGCTCAGCGGTTACTTCATCATCCAAGCGCAGCATGGTGCCGGCCGGATCTGTGGCAAGCAAAATCCCCGCTTCTTCGAAACACTCGCGGAGCACCGCAATGAAATACGCAAGTCCACCTCGTTCAATGCCGAGAATCTCGGACGCGTTGGCGTCAGTTCGTCCACCACTTCGCTGCTCGACTTGTGCAGTTGAGTCGGCCGGGTCGACAGCTCCACCGGGAAAGACGTATGCCCCACCCACGAAGTCGGAGTTGAGGTTGCGCTGCACCATGAGCACCTCAATGCCGGTGCCTTGGTCGTCGTCGCGCACCAACATGACCGTCGCGGCTGGCCGGAGGGCCACCTGGTCGGCAGGGACGTGCGGGGGAGTTTCAGCCATCTCTTCAACTTACCGGGCTGCTTCGGCAAGTGCCTGACGTAAGGTGGAATTGCGCGCATGCGCATCTTATGACCATGCAAATCACGTCAGAAGCAGCAGTGCCGACCTTTCAACCGCGCCGGCCATGGCCGACGCTGCTTGCATGGCTCGCAGCAATTGTTGTGGTTGTCCTCATCTGCACGCTGGTTGTTGTCAAGATTGTCCGACCCGAACGCTCAGGCGGGACTGACCCGGTCACGGCAGTGAGCGGTTCCATTGCCCTCAAGTTGGCGACGGTTCCTGACAGCGCCTTTCAGGCGGCCAAGTTGACTCCTGTTGCCATGGTTGATGTCTTGCATTCACGAAAAGGACCGCTGCTCACTGGTATTTCACCAAACGGGGTGCGACTCCCACTCGTCGTGTTCGTTGGCACTGAGTCGTCAATGAGCTCAGCGGCTGAACGTTGGGCAATCATTGTGGCCTTGAGCCGTTTTGGCCGCTTCACCAAACTCGGCACGGTCACTTCATCTGCCACCGCTTGGCCGCCGAGTCTTGAGTCGTTCACGTTTCGTGGAGCGAGGTATCGCTCGGCCTATCTCACCTTTGCCGGTTATGAACTGACCGCTGAGCATCCAGACAACCTTGGCAATTACCCCGCAGCCATGGCATTGCCACGTGACCTTGCCAACCTCATCCACGTCAATGACACCATGGCTTCTGATCTCGCGTCGGCTCCAGTTGGCGTGAAAGCCGAACCGGCCTACCCCTTTGTTGATCTTGGTGGCCGCTCGGTGCTTGTTGGCACTCAGGTGCCACCATCCGCGCTCATTGGAATCAGTCGCTACGACATGGCCAACATCTTGGCTGGACCACCGAGGTTTAAGTCTTTGGCGGTCCTGACGGCTGCCAATGAACTCAGTGCGCAACTGTGTCAGTTAACCCATGGCAAGCCAGCCAATGTCTGTTCCTAAGGAGTGACGATGACCACTGTTCCCTTGAGTGATCGCTATCCCGTCTCGCGATGGGTCGTTACCTCGACCTTTGTCCTGTCGCTCATTGGTCTCGGGATTTCGGTCTATCTGACCGTGCTGCACTACGACACGTCGATTACGGACTTCTGCCCGAACACGGGCGTCATCAACTGTGGGCTCGTGACGAGCGGACCCTATTCGTCGGCATTTGGTTTGCCCTTTGCCCTCTATGGCTTGGCCTATTTCGTCGCCATGGCGGCGCTGTGCTCGCCATGGGTCTGGGCGCTGCCGCAACTGCGAGTGCATCAGCTTCGCCTCTTGGCGTCAGCGACTGGCATCGCAATGATTTGCTACCTCATCTACATCGAGTTCGCCATCAAGCACCACATTTGTCTGTGGTGCACCGGCGTTCACGTGACGACGTTTGCCATCTTCGCGATTTTGATCACCAATCGGGTGACGCCAAGCGACGAGCTCAGCGAAGACGCAAACGCCTCGTGGTGAGGTTCTTGCGCTCGAGTTCGTTGAGACCCCCCCAGATCCCATACGTCTCGTTGATGGCAATCGCGTAGTCAAGGCACTCGACCTTCACCGGGCAGTCGTTGCAAATCGACTTTGCATCGGCTTCTCGGTTGGCCTTTTCCTCTCGACGCTCCGTGGTGTTTGGCGGATAGAACAAATCCGCATGCGGTCCCTTGCATGACGCCATACGCTGCCACTGCTCTGCGTAATTCTGCATAGCCACCCCCCAGTGGTTTGAATAACAGTGTCAACCTAGAGGTCGCGAGTCAAACTCACAAGTGACACTTTTGTCATCGATTGTCGGCCCAAACTCTCCCGGTTTTGGTCGACTGGAGTGAGGACCGAAGTGGCCTTGTAGGCTCGAAAGCAATGGACGTCATCGACTTTTGCCAGCAAAGCCGAGTCGTGATTGTGGTCGGAAAAGGTGGCGTTGGAAAGACCACGGTCGCAACAACGCTTGGCCTGACCGCAGCTCGCGCTGGGCTCAAGGTCCTCATTGTTGAACTCGATGGCAAACCCAATGTGGCCGAGCGCCTCGGCCATGTGGGAGAACTCACCTATGAACCACACGAAGTGTGGAGCCAAAGGGCCTCTGGTGGTTCAATTTTTGCTCGTCGGCTCACTGCACATGATGCGTTAACCGACTACTTGTCTGACCGCGGACTTGCTCGCATCTTGAAGCGGCTGCGGTCTTCTGGGTTGCTCGACATGGTCGCAACCGCCATTCCAGGACTCGCGGAAGTGCTCATCATGGGAAAGATCAAGAGTTTGGAATCCTCCAAAACCTTTGATCTCATTGTGGTTGATGCGCCAGCAACAGGTCATGCTCGCACCCTGCTCACCTCGGCCAAAGGCGTGATTGAAGCGGCAAGGTCTGGTCCTGTTCGCACCCAAGCAGAAGAAGTGGTCGAACTGTTGACCAACAAGAAACGTTGTCAAGTCATGCTCGTGTGTTTGCCAGAAGAGCTACCCGTCACCGAATTAATCGGTGCAGCCTTTGCGGTTGAAGACGAAGCAGAAGTGACGCTGGCGCCGCTGGTCGTCAACGCCATGTTGACCGTGCCGCCTGCGCTTGCTGACTCAGCGAGCGACATTGTTCAACACTCAAGCGCAACACTGTCGCCCAAGATCGTTGCCCAGCTTGAGGCCGCTCGAGTCTTTACGACAACAAGAGCCCAGTTGGCCGAAGCCCAGCGGAGTCGCTTGATGGAAGAGCTGCCGTTGCCACAGTTGCTGCTGCCGACACTGTCGGCCAGTGTGACGGGGCTGCGGGCAACCGAGATGCTTGCCGATGCGTTGGCCGCAGCAATTGCCGAGATGGAAGTTGACCATGACGAACTGTCTTGAGGCTGTCGCTGGTGCGAACGTCGTTGTTTGTTGCGGGCCTGGCGGGGTGGGGAAAACAACGGTGTCAGCCTCGCTCGCGATTGCTCTGGCAGAACAGGGCAAGCGGGTCTGTGTGATGACGGTTGACCCGGCGAGGCGTCTTGCTGACGTGCTTGGGATCAGCACCATCAGCAACGAACCATCGGTGGTGCCGGCAATTTCGCCCGGCGTGCTTTCGGCCATGATGCTTGATACCGGGTCGACCTTTGATCGCTTGATTGATCGCTATGCCCCGTCGCTCGAGCAAGCAGAAACGATTCGCTCAACTCGGATCTATCAAGCCATGGTCACCTCACTCGGTGGCACCCAGGAATACATGGCAATGGAGAAGCTCTACGAACTCTTCTCGAGTGGCAACTACGACGTCATCGTGGTCGACACCCCACCAACGAGAAATGCGTTGGAACTCTTGGATGCTCCACAACGCATCACGCAGCTCTTCGAGAACCGCCTGTTTCGAGCACTCCTCATGCCAACAAAGGCTTACCTGCGGGCCTTTGGTCTGGCAACACAAGCCATGTTGAAAGCGGTGTCGTCCGCTGCGGGGGCTGAACTCGTGGCTGACGCAGTGGCGTTCTTGCAAGCCTTTGCTGGGATGGAAGAGGGCTTCGTCGAGCGGTCAAATGCCATGAGGACCTTGCTGCGCGCTGACACCACGCGTTACGTCGTCGTCACGGCCCCACGAAGCGATGCCGTGGCAGAAGCCATGTATTTCGCTGAGCAATTGCAAACAACGGGAACTGCTGTTGCTGCGCTCATTGTCAACCGCAGAACCCCTGACTTTGGAAAAGGCCCAGACCTCGACGAGCGCCACAGCAGCGATGCACTTGTTCAACTCATTGCCAACGTGGAGATGTTGCACGTTGACCATGAAGCAGAAGCAGCACTTGTCGCCAGCCTGATTGACCGTGCTGGTGCTCCAACAGTGGTGGAATTGCCCCTCGTTGCCGATGACAGCCACGACTTAGAAGGTCTGCGGGCAATGGCAGCGGGCTTAGGTGGCATCGAACCAAAACGAACCAGCCGGCGCGAGTAGGATTTGGCTGTGCCAGTCATCATCCTTGCTAGCGACAGTGCAGCACTTCGTCGTGAAGTCGTTGCCACGATTTCCCGCCCTGAGTATCAGATCATTGAAGTTTCCAGTGGTCCTGCTTGCGTTGCTGCAGCTAAGACCCACGAAGCAGAACTCGTGATCTCGGACTTGCAGATGTCGAACATGGGTGGGATGGCCGTCACCTTGGAGCTTCGCCTTGAAGCTTCGTATGACCAGATGCTGGCAACGCCAGTGTTGTTGTTGCTTGACCGCCGAGCAGACGTGTTGCTGGCTCGACGATCTGGTGCTGAAGGATTTGTCATCAAACCACTCGACCCACTGCGCATGCGCCGTGCGGTTGCGGCGTTGCTTGATGGAGGGACCTACGAAGACACCTCCTTTGCGCCTTCGCCCGTCCTTGTCGCCGAGTCCCTGAAGGGCGCGTGAGCGACCAAGCTCCGTTACGAACGGACGAAAAGGCCAGTCGGTTCTTTCGTCGTCGTAACGAACCTGAAGCAGCGGCAATCGACCTCTCGCCAGGTGGAGAACAAGAACGCTTCATTGTCAACCAACTCGCAGAACTCCGCACGACTGAAGTGCGTGAAGTGATGACTCCGAGACTCGAAGTCGTGGCGTTGTCGATTCCCGTTGAAGCAGATGCGGTGGCAAAAGCGGTGCGAGAAACTGGCCACAGTTGCTTTCCGGTCATTGTCGATGATGAACTCGATGATCTTGTTGGTGTGCTTTACGTCACCGACATGTTTCGCTCAACTCGGGGGCATGTCACTGCGCAGCCAACGAGCATGGAGATCTCAAAGCGCGTGCGCGATGCGCACCTGATCCCGGAATCACTCACGGTGCTCGAAGCCTTGGCCGACCTGCGCAGAGCTCGCCGGGCGTTTGCGGTGGTCGTCGATGAATTCGGCGGTGTGGCTGGGGTGTTGACGGTCAAGGACCTCCTTGAGCCACTTGTTGGTGACTTAACCGATGAGTTCGATGCCGAAGAAGAACCCGAGGTGCTTCGGGTGGACCGGCTCAGATGGCTCGTTGATGGACGGGCAAACTTGGACGTGGTTCGCTCGATTGGTCTCGAGATTGAAGACGGCGACTACGTGACCTTTGGTGGGTTTCTCCTCACGCAATTTGGCGCTATTCCAGAAGAACAGGCCACGCTCGAGCTTGAAGGTTGGTCCATCAAAGTGTCAGAGATGGATCGACGTCGCATTTCGAAAGTCTTGGTGAAAAAGCATGAAGACGCCGTTGCTGATGACCACACCTCTGCAACCGAGTAGCGCCTCAAAGGCAAAACACCTCCTCGGCTAGGATCTTGTTCGCTGTCGGGCTCGCTCGGCAACGGGCTGTAGCGCAGCTTGGTAGCGCGCCTCGTTCGGGACGAGGAGGTCCCGGGTTCAAATCCCGGCAGCCCGACCATCTGTCACCACAGCGAGTCTCAACAACGCACCAGGAGGTGCCGGTAGCTGACCTAGCCGCCGAGGTGAGCGCTGATTGCTTGACCTGAAAGGACTGCACGCCGAAGACCGTCTTGTGCACGGTCGCCAAATCCGTCTCCAGCAACACACAGGTCAAGGGCAGTATTGATGCGAAGAAAACGTTCCTCGGTGGTGGTCACCGCGTTGGCATAGCGCCAGCGTTTCAGGCCAGATTGGGTGACGTGCGCACCTGGAAACATCCCAAAGAACTCACGAAGAAGTGCTGCTTTGGTGTCTTCTTCGTCTTGACCGAAATGCTGATTGCTCCACGTTGGATTCGCCTTGAGAGCAAGCGCTTGGGGGCGAGATGTTGGCGAAGTCGCACCTTGGTGGAGCGACAAGGTCTCTGAGGCAAGTGGGGACTGGTCGGGATCGAGGACTGCCTCAACAATGAGCAGGAGTTCTTTCGTATAGCAAATCTCAGAGAGTTCACGCGGAAGTGGAAAGCCACTTTGTTCGAGCAAGTGTTGACTTTGTGGGCCTGGACAGGTCAGCACGACACTGCGAGCTTGGTAGGACTCACCAGAGATTTCTGTCTCGACGCAGTAGTGATCTTTCTCTTGACGAATGGTCGTGACAAGTCCTTGGTGCCAGGAGAAGTGCTTTGACCATGCCGTGCAGAACTTGGCAGCATCACCCATGGCCCGTTCGTCGCTGCCAATCGGGGAGGTGAAGGGATGAAGACCAAGGTCATCAAAGCAGTCCCCTTCAAGTTGAGAGCTGAGTGGTCCGGTGTTGAACAGATGCTGTCCGATCTTTCCGCTCGCGACCCGTCCGCCGAGTCGCTTGGCTTTGTCGATGATGAGCACGCTCTTGCCGCGTTCTTCTAGTCCCAGTGCAGCCGTCAGCCCGCTGACTCCGCCTCCGACAACAATGACGTCAACGGGCTCCATCACTTCAGCGTATGGCTGAAGACTGAAAGAAGCGGCGACGACACGATCTTCTGAATCGCACTGGGTTTGATGAAGACTCTGACTTTCCCAGTGCGATTCACTCTTTTGACCTGAGGAAAGCACTATTTGGCGAGAAGTTGAGCGAGGACTGCCCTTGCCGCTCGTTCCCCCGAAGCTAAGGCTCCCTGAATTGATGCGGTTGCTCGATAGTCACCGGCCATGAAGATGCCC
This sequence comes from Acidimicrobiaceae bacterium, assembly GCA_947456095.1. Taxonomy (GTDB): domain Bacteria; phylum Actinomycetota; class Acidimicrobiia; order Acidimicrobiales; family RAAP-2; genus CAIQEU01. The sequence continues at coordinate 13,002 of CANGPX010000005.1, read as the reverse complement.
CCTACGCGAAGTGGCGGGAGGGTGTTGAGGGGCACGTCCATTTTTGGCAAGGCATCGGTGATGGTGGAGGTGGCCACGAGTTGCACGTCGCCTCGGGCAACCTGCAGCTGTCTCGCCACTGCTTCTGCCACTTCTGCCTCAGATGACGGCTCACTCCACCTCCCTGGCGCGGAGGAGGCAACAAGGCCGCGACCTTGTGGCGCGTAAGGAGCAATGGCTGACATCGCCGCACTGTTGGTGATGGGGTTGTCGTCCAAGTCGAGCACTAACAGATCCCGCGTCACGGGCTCGCTGACTGCATGCCACCAGGTCGTCACGTGGTTGCTTGATGGAGCAGTCACTGCTGTCAGTGCTGCCGCAGAAGAGGCATTGGTTGCTAACACCACTGCTCGGGCGTGGCGACTTCTGCTCCGTGTGTCAACCGTTGTAGCTGAAATGGCTTCAACCGTTGTGTTCAGCTCCACCGTCGCGCCGTCAAGGGCTTTGGCCAACAGCTTGGGAAGTGCTGCCATGCCACAAGCTGGAACTGCCGCATTTCCGCGAAGCAGTGACCGAAGCACGAGGCCGGTGAAGTTCGATGAGGACTGAAGGGAAGGGTCGAGCGTGACCCCAGCGAGGAATGGTTGAAGAAGATCATGAATGATTGGTCCTTCAAGGCCAAGGCGCTCAAACCAAGCCAACGTGGACTGTTCGGGCTTCGGCAGGCGTGGCGACTTCCCTGTGGCCAAGGTCAGCAGTGCCCGGCCGAGTCGCAGTTGCTGAAGGCGTGATCCTGGGAGATTGCGAATGGTTGCCAGCGTGTGCTTTGGTGAGCGACGAGGGTCAGCCAAGACGCGGTCCTGTCCGTCTCTGCGCAAGATGACCCCGGGCCGAAAACTGCGGAGATCAAGCAGGTCAAGGTCAACCGCTCGAGCAAGTGCTGGATAAGCAGGATTGAGGAGCTGAAACCCTCGATCAATGGTGAAGCCATCAATCTCGTCAGTGGCAACTCGACCACCAATGCGGTCACTTGACTCAAGCAAACAAACTTCAAGGCCCGCAGCAGCAAGCAGTCCAGCGCAGCGAAGCCCGGCTAAGCCGGCTCCAACGACGATGACGTCATAATCCACGTGGATGAAAGAAGCGACTTCGTCGCTCGACAACTAGGCCAAGCAGGTGGCGGAGTTGGCAGCTTCGCGCTCGTCGAGGAAGCCCCACCAAGCTGTCGCCGAAGCCTCGGCACCAGCAAAAGCTTCTTCGAGCTCGGCGTCGCTCAGTGAAGCAAGTGCCTCAACGGTCCACGCTGCGTGGTCGGCTTCGAGCTCAACGTGAGCGTCCCAGAAGATGGTGTCACTCGCTGACATGTCGTACCAGCTGCGAAGGCCTTCGCCCTTGGTGTCAGCAATGGCTGAACCTTGGACTTCATACGCGGCCAAGACGCCAAGTGCGTAGGCACTGCTCTTCGAAGAAGCGGTTGCGTAGGTGTCAACGAGGGTTGCCATGGCTGGCTGAGGCGTCGTGGCCTCTGCGCCAAGGGCAGCACTGAAGCGGTCGAACAGGTCAAGGTGCGAAGCTGGGTTGCCGAGTTCGTCAGCCAGGTTCTGGGCGACGTAGTTCTTGGCCACACCCTCTTCGAGTGCTGCGTGGATCTCTCCCAAGGTGACGGGGAGCTGTGCTTCAATCGCACGGTACTGACCAGCATAAGCAACGAGTTCATCGCGGCCCAAGGTGCCGGCTGACCAGCGCTGGTAGAACGGGTGCTCGAGCAAGCGGCGCTCGGCGAGCAGGTCGTTGAGGCGGATGGAGACAGTGTCGAAAGTAGCCATAGAACTAGCCTAGTAAATGTGGCTACTAGTCGTGCGGAATTTTCCGAACGAGTTAGACCATCAGTTCGCCACCGTTGGTGTCAATGGCCTGGCCGGTGATTGCCGCTGACAGGCTCGAGGCCAGAAACACAATGGTCCCCGCCACTTCACGGTCAGACGGAATCATGCCGAGTGGAACCGGCTCACAGAGTTCTTGTAAGACTTCTTCTTCGCTGATGCCGCGGCTTTGGGCAGTCATCTGCAGATACATGTCAACCGATGGCCCAGCCATCCACCCGGGAACAACGGCATTGACGCGAATGTGTGCGGCCCCAAGTTCGCCAGCGAGCACCTTCGTCGCGGTGAGCAGGCCACCTTTCGAGGTGGCATAGCCACCTTGCAAGATTGGGGGCTTGCGAGCAGCCATTGAGGCAATGTTGACAATGGAACCGCCGCCAGCGGCCTTTAAGTGGGGAACAACGGCCTTGCACATCTTGAGTGTGCCGAAGACGTTGGTCGACGTGATCTTTTCCCACTGGTCAATGTCGACGTTGTCAAAGGACTGGAAGACGTCGAAGCGAAACGCGTTGTTGACGAGAACATCGACGTGACCAAATGCCTCTGCACCAGCTGCGGCCAACGCGTCGCACTGGGCTTGGTCAGTGATGTCGGTTGAGCGGGTCACGACCTTGGCGCCAATGGCGGCGACTTCTTCGGCCACCGCATCAAGGCTTGCTTGCTTGCGAGCACCAAGGACGAGGTCTGCGCCATGAGCAGCCAAGGCCAAGGCGGCTTGGCGACCAAGTCCTGGTCCAATGCCCGACACAATCGCGACTTTTCCTTGGAGCAGGTTTGAGATGCGCGTCGTTGGTTCTTCTGTCATGGTCCCCCCTCAGGTACGCGGCTAACGATAGCGAGTTCCCCGCCACTACTCAGTAGCCTTTTGCCATGGAACCTCAACCACTGCGCTACGGCATCATCGGCACCGGCATGATGGGCTTGGAACACCAGCGAAATTTGGCTGCACTTCCCGGGGCAGTCGTCACTGCGCTTGCTGACCCAGATGCGGGATCTCGATCTCGAGCACAAGGTGAAATTGGCGGAGAAACAGCCCGGGTCACCGCCAACTACCGAGAGATCCTCGACCCAAACCTTGTCGATGTCATCGTGATTGCCTCCCCAAATATGACCCACATCGACGTTGCTGCAGATGCCATTAGCAGTGGTCTCCATGTGCTGATTGAAAAGCCACTGGCAACAACCGTTGCTGATTGCAAAACGTTGCTTGCCATAGAGCAACAACAGGGCCAAGTCGTCGCCGTTGGACTCGAGTACCGCTACATGCCGCCAGTTGCAACGCTCATTGAAACGGTTCATGGCGGCAAGGTCGGATCACCGAAGATGATCTCCATCACAGAACATCGGTTCCCTTTTCTCGTCAAGGTCAACAACTGGAACCGGTTTAACGAGAACACTGGCGGCACCTTGGTCGAGAAGTGTTGCCACTTCTTTGATCTCATGGTGCTTTTGGCACAGGCCGAGCCAGTGTCGGTCATGGCCTCTGGCGCAATGGATGTCAACCACAAAGATGAGCGTTACGAGGGCCGCACCCCGGACATCTTGGACAATGCCTTTGTCATTGTGAACTTTGAAGGCGGAATCAGAGCGTCGCTGGACCTGTGCATGTTTGCTGAAGGCTCAGTTGATCAAGAAGCCCTGTCTGTTGTTGGAGACCTCGGCAAAGCAGAAGCGTTTTTGCCGAGTTCGAAATTCCGCTTTGGTCTTCGTTCTGGTTGGCATGCAGGAGTCGAAGAGCAAGTGGTCGAAGACGCCTCTATTCGCCACGAGGGCTACCACCACGGGGCTAGCTACGTCGAGCATGTCCGCTTCGCTGAAGCAATTCGCTCAGGGTCGAGGCCAGAAATTGGACTCGAAGATGGCCTGCGTTCGGTGGCGATTGGCGTTGCCGCTCAGCGCTCGATTGAAGAGGGCAGAGTGGTGGAGATGATCGAAGTGCTCAACTAGGGCCGAGCAAAAGCTCTGCGGTCGAGTGGGTCAACTCGCCTCGCCGAACGCGTGGAGGAGGTCTTGCGCCAAGAGAACAAGCGATGTGGAGATGAAGTCACCTGCGTCGACTTCATTGCCCAAGCGGCGGGCCATGGCAACTCCAGGGGAACGTTCATCTGCGAACATCGTTCGGAACTGGTCGATGGCTTCGAGCGTCACGGACCGAGAGAGCTCGCTGGTGCAGAGAAGCTTGAGACGTTCGGCGAGCTCGCGGGTTTCAACTGCCTGAAGCAGTCGAAAAATATCGAGAGCGTCTTTGTCCCTCAATCGATCACGTTGGCCGAGTCGTTCAAAAATCTTGTGACATTTGGCAACGAGGAGTGCTCCGGGGCCGGCAACTCAAGCTGCAACTCCCTCATTCGATGACTCACTGAGATCAGCGATGTTCATCCACACTCGATCGATCAACGCACCTTCAAGCCCCTTAGCTCTCCTCGCAATGGTTCGACCGTGTCCTTGAATCACCGCGCTGCGAGAAGTTGATTTTCTCTTTGGGCCAGCTACGGCTTCGGGGACCATGAAGTCAACAGCAATGCCCGTTGGACTCGTCCACCGACCCACATCGCGATGACGTTCAAAGCCGTGGGATTCAAGAACCTTCTCGAGGTGCGGTTCCTTGGAGATGATCTGTGCAGAGATGGTGAAGTCTGCGTCGGTTGTGAACTCCACAATGGCGAGTTCTGAGCTTCCCGTGAATTGATAGAGCGCGTGTGCTCCGACCAAGGTCACCGCATCACGGTGGGCTTCAAGAACGCGAAACACCTCAATGATGGTGCTTCGCGATGCGAGGTAAAGAGGGTCAACGTCGCCATTCACTTTGGTGTTCCTCCATCCAATCGAGCAGGGCCTTCCCCTCGGCTGGTTCTCTTCCGCTTCCACTCAAGAGATCAATCGCAATCTGTACGAGTGGTGCAAGCACCATGCCGTTGCGTTGTGACACGTCGGGCGAACTCGGGAGTTCACTCGATTCCAAGAGCAGCACATTCGCGCCACTGTCGGCACTTCGAAGCCCAAGTTCTCGCTGAAGTGCAATCGGGTCGGGGGTATACAGAGCCGCCACGCGCAGCGGTGCAATGGGGGCGAAAAATTGTGCGGCAAATGAACCTGTGGCTGCATAGGGGAGCGACGTGGACTCGAGGTTGCGCTGCAGCGATTGCAGCCCTCTCGGATCGACACAAGCAAGTGCGGTTGATGCCCGTACTCCTCGAGAGTCCTCGGCCCAGCGCTCAAGTGCCCCTCGCCAGTTCAACATCTCAACTCCGCCGGTCGGGCTTCGCTCGAGGAGCGCTTCTCGCTCCAAGAGATCAATCACCCGTGACAAGGTGGCAGCAGATACTTGAAAGCGAAGTGCAAGTTCTCGAAGACCAAACGGGGGGCTTGAGGTAATGAGGGCACGCAGTGCTCGCCCAGCCCCAAGACCTCGCAGTGATTGCAGCGGCAGAGACTGTCTCCATGGATCGCTTGACGCTCCTTGACGCTCCATGAAGAGTCCTGGGGTATCTGAGAGCATCCGGAGGTTGTTCACCGTGTCGACCCAGTTGATGCCGCGCTCAAGCAGCAAGACCTGACTTCGTGGGCTCACGAAGTCGGCCAAGATCAAAATTTTCTCGAGTGGAGTACTCGTCGTGCGGGCAAACTTCTCCACCACGTCAATGAGTGTTCGTGGCTGGGTTGATCGACAGACGACCGTGGCGAGTTCACTACTTCGTCCATCTTTGGCCAAGAGGGTGAGCGCCCCTTGTCGGGGACATGAAATTCCCCAGCCAGCAGGAAGAGCCAGTGCGACTGCCTCAAGACACTGCTTGGCAATCATGGACTTTGAAGGCCGATCCAACATTTTTGTCTCCGTCAGTCAACTGTTTCAAAAATATCACTGTTTCAGTATAAGTGAAACAGTAATTTTAATGAAACGAAATCTCCACGGTTCTGGGGATGCAGTCACATTTTGCTGAGTGTGCTCTGGAGGAGCTACCCGCGGTGAAGTGCTGGTCTCGCACTCAAGCAAATCTTGGCAAGACAAGCTCGCCAAATCGGCGCGCCTCTTCACGATGTGGATAGCCCGACAGGATGAATGAAGAAATGCCAAGATCCAGATACCGCCGGAGTTTGGCTTCGACTTGATCAGGGTTGCCAACAATCGCTGCTCCACAACCTGACCGAGCCCGACCAATACCGGTCCACAAGTTGGGTTCCACAAATCCGGTTTCGTCAGCGTCGCTGCGGAGGCTCTGTTGGCGAGCAACGCCAACAGAGGTTGCGTCGAGCGATTTTGATCGAATTGCTGAACCTGTTTCGTCATCGAGACCGGCAATGAGAGCGCCTGCTGCTGCAACTGCTTCTTCTTCGCTCTCGCGCACGATCACATGGACCCGGTAGCCAAAGGAGAGTTCTCGATCAACGGCTGCTGCTCGAGCCGTGAGGTCGGAAATGATCGAGGTGACTTCTTCTTCGGTGTCTGGCCACATGAGATACACGTCGGCACCACCTGCGGCGACGGACCTGGCTTCAGGGGAGAGGCCACCGAAATACAGCGGTGGGGTGCGTTTCGTCGCGGTCACAATGCGAGGGGGAGAAAGTGGTACGCCGTCAACGCTGAGGGTCTCGCCGCCAAAGCCTCTTCGGAGTTGCTCCATCGTTTCTGCGGTTCGGCCGTAACGAATTGCACCGGACTCGGTCTTGCCTGGCAGGTCACTTGAGATGATGTTGATCCGGAGCCGGCTGTTGCTCAATTGATCGAGTGTGGCGAGTTGTCGAACGAGTTGTGGGTTCCACATCTCTCCAACTCTGATGGCAACGAGGAGATCAATACCTTCAACGTCACGAGCAACAGCGGCGGCAAAGGCCACAGCGTCAATGCCAAGTGCGTAACCGCTTGGGAGCAGCACGCCGTCAAAGCCTTGGGAAGCGGCTTCGGCCACAATTGCTGCGCAGTGGTCATAGCTCGACAAGATGCTTGCGTCGGTGTTTCCGAGATTGGTGGTGTCGTCATCACACAGTGCGGCAAACCAGAAGAAGTCGGGTCGTGAACTTCGCATCGTCATGGACTCGACTCAACCACATCTTGAGCGACTCCGCCACCACGAGGCGAAGTCAGTAACCTTCGAAGAACGAAGGGGGTAGGCAATGGATGCTGCACACGAAGTTGCTGAAGTCGACGAACAGCGACACCAGCCAACAGATGAAGCGCTTTTTAACGAGTCGGTCTATTTAGACGTCGTCGATGCGAGTGGCAACGTGGGTGGATATGTCCGCCTTGGGCTCTATCCAAATCTCGGCGTGATTTGGTGGACCGCAGCGGTCACCATTGCTGGCCGTGGCCCGGTTGTCGCCGCGCGTTATGACTTGGGCGCCCCAAAGACTGGCTTTGACATCTCAGATGATGGCGTAAGTGTCACCTACGCCGTTGACGAAGCACTGCGCCAAGTCACCGTTGTGGCCTCGAGTCCAGCAAAGTCCTATGCCACCCCAGAAGCTGCCTACGACGAAGCAGCGGGCAAGGACGTCGACATTGCCCTGAGTCTTACTTGGTCAACTGCTGGTGTGCCCTATCATTACGCCATAACGACGCGTTATGAGATTCCCTGCACGGTTGTTGGAACCATCACCGTTGATGGTGAGCAGTTCACTGTTGCCGGCCCTGGTCAGCGTGATCACTCCTGGGGAGTGCGTGACTGGTGGAGTTTTGGGTGGTGCTGGTCAGCCATTCACTTCAACGACGGCCGCACCCTTCACTTGGCTGACATTCGCATTGATGGCGTGCCGCCGCTTGGTTACGTCCAAAAAGATGGTGTTGTTGCTTCACTCGAGGTAGCAAACACGAGTGAAGTCACCAATCGTGACGGAATTGCTTCAAGCGCACACTTTGTCATTGAACCGGGCGGTTTCACCGTAGAGGTGACGCCAACAGGATTTGGTCCACTGCTGCTCGTAAGCGAAGACGGCAAAATTGACCGCTTCCCAAGAGCCATGGTTGAAGCCAAGACGAGTGACGGAGCATTTGGCCGTGGCTGGATTGAGTGGAATCAACCACAAATCTGATTGCCTCGACGCGACAATGCCCTCGGCCAAAGCCGAGGGCATTGAGCAAAACTCTTGTGGTGTGAAGCCTTAGGCGAGGGTGGTTGCCTTGGCTGCAGCGAAGCGGCGGGACACGTCATCCCAGTTGATGATGTTCCACAGGGCTGCGACGTAGTCGGCCTTCACGTTCTTGTACTGCAAGTACCAGGCGTGCTCCCACGCGTCGATGACGAACAAGGGGATTGAGCCGTTGTTCAAGTTGCTCTGGTGGTCGTAGACCTGCGTGATGAGCAAGCGGCCAGCGAGTGGCTCGTAGGCAAGTGCGCCCCAGCCTGAACCTTGGACGGTCGTTGAAGCTTGGGTCATGTGCGCTTGGAACGCCTCAAAGGAACCGAAGTTCTCATCCAAGGCTGCAGCCAAGTCGCCAGTTGGGCGGTCGCCACCTTCTGGTGAGAGGTTGGTCCAAAAGATTGAATGGAGCACGTGGCCCGAGACGTTGAACGCCAGGGTCTTTTCAAGGCCGACAATGGAGGCGTAGTCGCCCTTGGCCCGAGCCTCTTCCAACTTCTCCAACGTGGTGTTGGCTCCAGCAACATAAGCAGCGTGGTGCTTGCCGTGGTGCAACTCGACAATTTGGCCCGAGTAGTGGGGCTCAAGTGCAGCTGGGTCATAGGGCAGGTCAGGCAAAGTGTAAGTGGCCATAGTGAATTCTCCTCAAAGGCTGGTAACTACTTTCAAAACTTAGTGTCTTTGGAACATCTGTGTGACGAGCAGCAGCTAGCCAAGAAAGTTCCGCTTCGCCGTGGAAGAGTTGAGTGGTTGACAGAAAGAGACACCATGACGACTCAAGACGCCACACCGCTCCCTTTGGCACCACAAGGTTCGACTGGCTTGACCGTGCTGCGCAGGGTTGGTGCGGTCTTGTTGCTTGGCCTTGCCGCCTCGATCTTGTTCAGCGTTGGCATGTTGCAGACAGTGAACGCCATTGCCGGCAAACCAGGACAAGCAATCGACACTGGCCTGAGCATCATCACTTCCCCGGGTTCAGCCAAGGCTTTGTCCACACAACTCGTCACGAAACTGCAACAAGATGCCGGTGACGACACTCGCCTCGCCTTCACTGAGCACAAAGACGCCCTTACTGCTGCGGTCGGCAAGGTCATTCAAGACAAAGAAGTTCGAGCCATGGCACGAGCAGACTTGCTCTTGGCCTACGACGCCATCAATACGGGGAAGAAAACCACCATTGATTTGAAGCCGTTGCTCCAAAAGTTCACCGCAGCACTCCACCGCGTTGATGCCCGGATCCCTGATGTTCCAAAAGACCTGAAGAACACCACCATCACGATCGACAAAAAGGTCGAGGGCCTCAACGTGGTCGACCAGTTGACCTTGTCGATTTGGATCGCCGCCATTGTTGGATTCGCCATGGCGATTTTGACTGCCCGATTCCTCGTGCGAAATCGCCTTCGTCGGGTTCTTGCCGTAGCGTTCGCCACGTTTGTGCCGACGATTTCGCTGTTGTCACTCGCGGCCTCCATTGACAATATTTCCCTTTCCCTCGCTTCTCAAAATCACGAAATTGAAGTCCTCGCCACCGCGCTGGCCAAACATGTTGGCGGGGTTCTTCTCGCTACTGCACTGGTGCTGCTTGGCATTTCGGTGGTGACCTTGGCGGCGTTTCTCCTTGCCAACCTGCGAGCGTCACGATTAGCGAGCAGTCAAGTCCTTCCCCCTCAAGCAGCCGTTGCGGCCGGATTCCCCGGAGCAATAGAGGTCCAAACTGAACTGGGACAAGACGTGACGGTTGGGCCAGCGGGTGTGGACTTGCCCCCGCCACCACCACCACCGGCACCGCCGAGTGGGAGCGGAGCGCAGAACTAGTCGTTCCGCCAGCCAATTCCATATTGGAAGCCTGCGCGCGGGAAGGCGAAACGAATTCGAGCAATTCCCTGCTCGTCGACCTTGACCGGAGCAAAGTCAGTACTCGCTTCCTCTGGTGCTGATGCAGCGCAATAGGCACGAACTTCCTTTGAGAGCAGCCGATCAACGGCGTAGACCCGTCGAGGAACTTTTTTGCCAAAGCGAACCGTGACGAGACCTTCACGCATGCGGTCGGTCTTTGTCGTAAAGGTGTACCACGGGTCAAAGTTCTCTGATGGGTAACGGTGGCGGAGGGCGACACGATGCCATTCGCCTTTGGCGACGGCTCGACCGTGGTAGATCTCGTGGCGAACGAGGTTGCCCATGATCAACTTTTTGTCTTCAACAAGGGTGCCACCATCAATCACTTCAAGACGCGAGGACAGTGCTGCCTCTTCGTCTTCTAAGTCGATCAGGATTTGGTGGCGATCAGCACCATCGAGGTTTGCGATCAAATCTCTTGTTTCTAAAGCTGTTGGGACTGCACCAGACAGATCGAGGTCGATCTCAACGCGATCGAGCGTCCAAGGTGCGACGGCTTCTGCCGGAGGCAGCGCGTCCAAGTACTGCTCGCCGGTTGCAATTTCCCAAAGGCCGGTCAAGAACCCAGGCGTGGTTGCGGTCTTCACCTCATACCAACGCACGAGTTCGCCAGCTGGGACTTCGAGGCCACGTTCGACTTTCGAGAGGTGGGCATGGCTCCACGTCCTCGGCCCGTTTGGGTCGCTTCCAATGTCGATGAGGCGAAGGGGCGGAGTAGCGCGTTGGCGCGCATGGCGAAGTGCGGTCGCAAGATCTGCGACGCTCGTCCCTCCAAACATTGGCCTCTGTTCAACCTCGGTCATTGCAACTCTCGCTCTCTGACTGAGTGCGACAGTAGCGCCAGATTGACAACTCTTGGAGATGTAATTCGTTATTTCGGTGTTTCCCGAGTTCAGCGCAGTTTCGGCACTGAAGATTTTTCTTCAGTTGCAAGGGTCAAGTGGACCGACACGCGAAAGTGGCGCGAAGTTGGTGGTTCGTGTAGCACTAGATGCACCACACGAAGGGTGCAGATCATGACGAGACCACGGGCAATTCGCGTCGTAGACGCCATGATTGGATTTCCTTCCAACGAGGCGAGTTCGCACTACGACTACCTGCGGGCACAAACCAAAGATGCCGAGAGCGCCGAGATGGCCTTCCCGGCTGAGTACATGTTTAAAGCAGTGCCAAATCATTTAGCCGAGGGCCGCGACGCGGTTCAGGTGACCCTTTCAGCCATGGATGCCCACGGCATCGAGATTGGCCTCATTGGACTTGGCAGTGAGGCCTCGAAGCGAGCGCTTCGTGAACATCCCACGCGCTTTCGAGCAACGCTCGAAGTTGATCCGAATGACATCACTGGATCTGTGCGAGCGATTCGAGAAGCCAAGTCAGCATTCGACATCGTTGCGGTCACGAGTTTTCCTGCTGGATGCAGTCCACAAGTGCCAGTCAATGACCGCCGGTACTATCCCGTCTATCAAACCTGCATTGATCTTGTGATTCCCGTTGTCGTCAACGCTGGCATTGCCGGCCCACGACTTCCCTCGGCTTGTCAAGACGTCTTTTTGTTTGATGAGGTCTGTTACGACTTTCCGGAACTCACGATCATCATGCGCCACGGTGCAGAGCCGTTCGAAGAACTTGCGGTCAAGCTCATGCTCAAGTGGCCGGGCCTGCACTACATGACGAGTGCCTTTGCACCCAAGTACTACCCAAAGGCCATTGTTGACTTCGCCAACACCAGAGGCACGAACAAAATCCTCTACGGCGGCTACTTCCCTATGGGCCTCACCTTGGAACGCATCTTCACCGAGATGGATGACGTTGCCTTTCGAGACCACGTATGGGAACCGTTCTTGTCCGGCAATGCCCGACGACTCTTCAATCTTGACTGAGTAGGGCTACTAGTTCACCGTTGCCGTGTTGAGCGTGGCGACGTTCCAGGCAACAACCAACATGATGAGGCCAATGACGAGATCAAGGATCCGCCACGTTGTGGGCTTGGCCATTGCTTTTGACAAAAGCCGCGCGCCAAAGCCAAGACTCACGAACCACACCACAGAACCAAGTGACGCGCCAAGGGCAAAGAACCATCGATGGGTTCCGTATTGATTGCCGAGGCTGCCGAGCAGCAACACCGTGTCGAGGTAGACGTGAGGGTTGAGAAAGGTAAAGCCCAAGGTCGCAAAGACCACGGCCTTTCGCGTTGGCGTCGAGGTCGCCGCAGCGATGAGCGTGCCCGGCCGGCGTGCACTCCAGAGCGACTTCACGCCGAAAGCAGCGAGATAACACACGCCAATCCATTTGCTCGCGGTGAGCAGCCAAGCAACGTGCGTGATCAGCCGACCGAGCCCACCAATGCCGAGTGCAATGAGTGCGGCGTCTGCACTTGCGCAGAGTGCAACCGCAACTCCAACGTGGCTTCGACTGAGGCCAAGGCGAAGGATGTAGGCATTTTGCGCACCAATGGCGACAATGAGCGAGAGTGACGCGACGAATCCAGCGAGGAGGGCGTTCATTGGACGGGATCGCCTAGTTGCTGGCCGAAGCGGTGACGAAGAAGCCCATGATGTTCAGTCGTCGCGACTTCGAGAACCCGTTAGCGATTGAGTTCTAAAACGACGGTGACCACGGCAACGGCGAACAGGACAAAGGCTGGTGCGAAGTCAGCTGGCTTGTCCTTCAGCCGAAGGTGGGCAAGCACTGCACCAAGGAAGTAGAGAGCGAGGCCGACCGCTGCGGCGATGCCGAGAGGGGTGACCCAGATGCCAAGGAGGAGGCCAAGTGCGCCAGCGAGCTCGAGCACAGCTAAGACGGGGATGTGCTTGGCCTTCACCCCAACATGGGTCAAGTTCTCAATCACTGACGCTTGCTTGGTGAGTTTGCCGACCGCTGAGCCAGCAGCGGCAACGCCGAGGAGTGCGGCAACGATGATGAGGGCAATGGTCATGGGAAAAACCTTTCGTACAAGTGGTCTGCCAATCAGCGAACTTGGGTCGAATTGTAGTTCGCAGTTCTTGACGATTCCTCTAGCGCTGCGAGCACCTGCGTGCGCACGTGGGAAAGTTGAGCACCGCCTGGTCACGTCAAAGGAGTCCTCATGCCAAGTTCAGAACACGATGGAATCGTCGCTCTCATCAAAAGTGAGCCTCCTCGAGGGTCAAGTGGTGACCCCGTTGCCGAG
>CANGPX010000004.1 GCA_947456095.1 Acidimicrobiaceae bacterium | reverse complement strand
TTGCCTTGACAGACCAACGCCACGGTGAACGTTGTGATCTTTCGTTGACCGTCCAGTGTTTGGTTGAGTTGACCAGGAAGTTAGAGACACATCGTGCCGTCTGACCCACCGTCTCGCGTTGCGTTTACCCAGCGCGTGGTTGGCTTTGCCCGAGCGACGCACTTCGGACCAACACTCGTGGTCACTGTTGCCACGACAGCACTTGCGATAGCGGCGGGAAGGGGAGTGGGATCGGCTTGGGTCTTTGCCGCGGTGCTCACTGGCCAGTGCACGGTTGGTTGGTCGAACGATGCAATCGATGCCAATCGAGATCTGAAAGTTCAGCGAAGGAGTAAGCCAGTCGTTGCTGGGCTGGTCACCCGACGAGAACTGATCGTCGCGGCACTTTCGGCGTTCGCTTTATCGATCCCACTTTCATTTACCTCGGGTTGGCGCGCTGCGATTGTTCATCTCATCGCCATTGGTTCCGCTGTTTGTTACAACCTTTGGCTGAAGTCGACCTGGTTGAGTTGGCTTCCCTATGCGCTTTCTTTTGGACTGCTCCCTGCATTTGTCACCCTCGGACTTGCCTCGCGACAGTGGCCGCAGCCCCTCGTCATGATTGCGACCGCGTTACTCGGGGTCGGCGCGCATATGGTCAATGCGGCTGCTGATCTTGATGACGATGCGGCAACGGGCGTCAAAGGATTGCCGCAACGACTTGGTGCTCAACGAGCCCTCGAACTCGGATCGTTCCTGCTCTTAGGAGCCGCAGTGCTGGTTGGCCTTCATTCGAAACGCCATGGACTTGCCTTTGGGCTCGTTGGCGTCGTCTCTTTCGTGGATCTTCTGGTGGTCTTGGCTGGCGCAACGAAGCGACCTCGGCTGGCGTGGAACCTCGCCATGGCCGGGGCCGCTGGCTGTCTTGCAGTGTTCGTCGCCGGCGGGGGAGGTCTGGTGCAGTGACCTCAAGTCTTCGCTCCCGCCAAGTTCTCTCCGCAACTGGGATTTTCGCCAGCAGTGAACGGGCCATTGAAAGATGGATCTCAACCACGGCGAAGCGATCGTCGAACTTGGCGCTGAGACTTGACTATGAATCTTGATGATGAGTCTTGACTCATAATGAGTAATAAGTCATACTGTGATGGTGTGGAAAGTAGAAGTCACCGATGAATTCCTCGAGTGGTGGCATGAGTTGAGTCACAACCAGCAAGAGTCCGTCACTGACCGAGTTGATCTTCTTGCTGATCGAGGCCCAGATCTTGGGCGGCCGGTCGTCGAGCGGATCCACTCGTCTCGGCACCACAACATGAAGGAGTTACGTGCTGCACAAGGGGGGCGCGCTTCGGGTCCTGTTCATGTTCGATCCTCGCAGGCAGGTGATCTTGCTCGTGGGTGGCAACAAGAGTGGTGCATGGGAGCAGTGGTATCTCGAAGCGATACCAGCGGCCGACAAGCTGTATGAAGTGTATCTAGATGAATTGCGAACCGAGGGGTTGATCTGATGGCTCGAACCAAGTTTCAAACCTTGCGCACGGAAGTCGAGGAACGTCCTGGTGCCAGCCAGCGACTCGCTGCACTCCGGTCAGAGACCTTGGAAGAACTTCGCCTCTTCGAGTTGCGCCATGGCGAAGCCATGAGTCAAGCAGAGCTCGCAGGACGGCTCGAGATCACCCAAGGGGCGGTGTCCAAGCTCGAACATGCAGACGATGTCAGGGTCTCGACCTTGCGCCAATACCTCGAGGCCATGGGAGCCCGACTTGAACTTGTTGCCGTCTTCGACGATGACGATCACCGACGAGTTCCAGTCCACCTTGGCCACAGTGAGTTCACTCGCTGATTACTCTTGGCCCTCGCAGCCGACTCGGCGCTTCACTGCTGACATCGTCTGTGGTGCTCACGAGAGAACACCGAGAAAGTCTGATCTCAACTCCGCTCACCTCCCATGAAGGCTGCCCACCATCAGATGAGGCGACGTTTCAGCCCACAATGGGCGAATTCGTTTGCGGTTACTTTTGCAAGGCGCCACTTTACTGACAGCGAATGTGGATGCCTTCGCCCACGGTGACGAAGTTCGGCGAAGCCTGGTTCGTTGTGTAGGCGATTTGCGGGCGAAACACTGCTGTGCTCGATGGCTTCGGTGGTGTGGCTGACCGGTAGGTCCAAGCGGACTCAGGCGTTAAGAAAGCGTTGAGAGCCTCTTGAGCGTTGCTTCGGCTTCAGCCACGATTTGGCGAACAAGGTCACCAGCGCCAATGAGTGAATCCATCGCTCCAGCGGCTTGGCCAGCAGGGTATCCCTCACGGTCTGGGTCAACACCTTCGGTCTCTGGTCCACCACCTAAGTGGAAGGTCTTGTTGAAGGTAATGCCAAGCTGCTCGGGGAAGGGCTTCAACTCTTCTGGGTGGGCTTCGAAATATGCAGTCGTTTCGTTCTTGATGACCCGCATGGTCTTGCCAGAAAATGCCCGAGAGATCACGGTGCCATCTTCTTTTGTTGCCAGGAGGCGTTCTTTGTAGTGCGGAAGCCCGCGAGCTTCTGGGGTGCCAATGAAGCGAGTGCCCATCCACACGCCGTCTGCACCAAGCGCGAGTGCAGCGGCAAGGCCTCGACCATCAAAGATGCCACCAGCAGCGACAACAGGAACACGACCAGCCACGACGTCGACGACCATTGGAACAAGCGGCATGGTGGCAACGAGGCCAGTATGACCACCAGCTTCGGTGCCTTGAACAATGACGAGGTCAACTCCTGCATCAACAGCGCGTCGAGCGTGGTCGACTTTTCCGCACATGGAGCCCACGAGGACGCCGTGTTGATGGCAGAGATCAATTACTTCTGCTGGGACGCCGAGTCCAGCGACAAACATCTTTGCCCCACCTTCAATGATGAGTTCGGTTTGGGCAACCATGCTGCCGGGCATGGCGGTCAACAGGTCAACGCCGAAGGGCTTGTTCGTCAGGGCTCTGGTGGCAGCAATCTGTTCAACCATGGTGTCGTTGCCCATGGTTGAAGCACCGAGGCAGCCATAGCCACCAGCTTCACTGACTGCTGCGGCGAGCTCTGCGTAGGAGAC
Organism: Acidimicrobiaceae bacterium; assembly: GCA_947456095.1. Lineage (GTDB taxonomy): Bacteria > Actinomycetota > Acidimicrobiia > Acidimicrobiales > RAAP-2 > CAIQEU01. The sequence goes on along the minus strand of CANGPX010000004.1, from coordinate 37,759 downwards.
GCCACCCATGCCAGCCAGCATCACGGGGTGTTCAACGCCTAAGAGTTCGGTGAGGGCAGTGTTCATGGTGTGCTCCGATCGTGTGGAACACAAACTTAATCACTTTGTCTTAAGCGGTTGTGAGTTTTGCTTTGCGCGCCGTGATGAGCAACACCACAATTCCGCTCGTGAGGCCGAGCAACGATGCGAGGAGCAGGCCGAGTTGCGTTGCCGCAAAGAGTGCATCGTTGTGGGAAAAAGCAACACTTGCGTAGAGCAGGGGCACGGTGAAGCCAACCCCACACAGCAGCGACGCCCCAATCATGTTGCCCATCGAGACGCCTTTTTCGAAGCGAAAGATCCCCATGGAGCGAAGGACAAACACTGTGCCTGCAATACCCACGACCTTGCCAGCGGTTCTCGCGAACAACAGTGCCATCACCACCGCAGAGGTCTGTGTTGCTTGGAAGGCCGAGCCACTCAGCGAAACCCCTGCATTGGCCAAGACAAACAGTGGCAACACCACGGCACTTGAGATGAGTGCCACTGGTCTGAGCAGCTTCGTCGACGTGCTTGGTGCACTTCCAACTTCTGTTGTCGGCACCAACACGCCAACAATGGCTCCAGCCAAGATCGGTTCAATGCCAGCTTTGGCCATAGCCAACCACAGCAGAAACGTGGCGGCGAGGTAGGGGGAGCGGCTCGTCACTGACTGACGCATGAACAGCACCACCACCACAACCCCAACTGCGGCGAGTGCCCAGAGATAAGAAACTGCGGCAGCTGAGGTCACCCCCAGAGCAATCACCGAAAACACGTCGTCAGCAACGGCGAGCGCGAGCACAAAGACGCGAAGCGAAGAGGGAACTTTGGCTCCCAAGAGTTGCAAACCGCCGAGGGCAAAGGCAATGTCGGTGGCCATTGGTATTCCCCAACCGCTGAGTACCGTGGCGTCACCGTGCCAGGAGGCGGCAACGAGCAGGTAACTGAGCGCGGCAACCACCATCCCGCCGAGAGCGGCGAGAACTGGTGCGAGTGCTGAGCGATTCTCTGCCAACGCTCCGTGGCGTCGCTCGTGGCCAACTTCGAGGCCAACGGCCAAGAAGAACACCACCATGAGGCCGTTATTCAACCAATCCTCAACACTTGCGAGGTTCGCGAGTGAAAGGAAATTGCTGAGGTGAGTGCCAAAGATCTGGTGATAGCTATGTGGCGCGAGATTCGCCCAAACAAGCGCGGCCAACAGTGCGAAAGCGAGGACGACACTTGGCCACCTCGCAAGTGAGGTGGCGTCACTTTGCTCTGTTGCGAGTTCTTCCACTCGATCAGTATCGCCGCGTCACGAACGATGGGCGAAACCTTTATCATCAAACTGTTGTGAAACAAAACCTTTTATCCACCGAGGCTGATGCATTCGCCCGACACTTTTTGCTGTGGTCACTGCGCGTGCGCAAATCGACACCTGAAGATCTTCCCGAGAACTCGCTGATTCAAGCGGTTCGCTCCAACAACACGTTGGCCCCTCGCCATCTCGTTGCCATTGCGGTGATTTCCATTGCCGGAGAACTGACGGTTTCAGAACTGGCTGATTCTGAAGGCATTGCCGTGTCAACAGCATCACTGCTCGTGACGAAACTCGTCGATGCAGGCCTCGTCGTGCGTCGCGAAGACCTCAGTGATCGACGCAGAATTTGGCTTTCGGTCCACCCGTCATACCGGGCCGAAGCAGAAGCAATTCTTGAGCAGCGACTTTTGCCCTTGCGAAGGGTCTACGAGCGTTTCTCTCCGAAACAGATGGCCATGATGGTCGAAGTCCTTGACGCATTGGCCGAAGAACTTAGCCACCCTGAAGAAATGAACGAATGAGGAAATTGTTATGGTGAATCGGTTCTATGAGGCCCTTGGTCGCGTGGTGGTCAAATGGCGCTGGGTTGTCGTTGCCGTGTGGTTTGTGGCCATGGGTGTCGCAAGCAGCCTCCCGCAAATGGCTCAGCAATCCCAGAACCAGTCGAGCTCGTTTTTGCCTGCCTCATCGCCGAGTCAACAAGCAGCTGCGATGCTTACTCCACTGGTTGGATCAACAAAGAGCGCTCAGCTCCAAGGTGTTGCCGTGTCGCTCACTGGCAAGTTTTCACCGCAAGACCTCGCCGCACTGAAAGCAGCTGAAGTCCAAGTTTCGAGTGTGAACCACGTCACTTCAGTGAAAGCCATTGGCATTGCACCAGCTGGTGATGCAGCCCAACTCGTGATTGCAACCAATGTCCCCTTTTTCAATCAGCAGTTGCTCAGCCAGACCTTTTCTGACGTGAAGCAAGCCATGAGCAAAGCCGAACTTCGCCCTGGACTGAAGATCTACCCGGCTGGTCAAACTGCAGACTCGCTCGAAGGTGGCAGCAAAACTGGATCGCAGAACACCACGATTGAATTGTTCTCCTTGTTGTTCATCTTGGCGCTGCTCTTCCTCATCTTCCGGTCACTGTTGGCACCAATTCTCATTGTGATTCCTGCAGTATTTGCCAGTGGAATTTCGAGCGGCATCATTGGTCTCCTTGGCCAGCACGGTCTCAAGATTTCTGCGATTGCCGTGTTCTTGCTGACCGTGCTGATCCTTGGCGCTGGTGTTGACTACGGCTTGTTCTTGGTCTTTCGTGTGCGTGAAGAAATTGAGAATGGACGCGACCATCGAGGCGCAGTCGTTGAAGGGGTCCATAAAGTCGGCGAATCAATCACTGCTTCAGCGGGAACCGTCATTGTGGCGCTGCTCACGGTCTTGTCAGCCACCTTTGGGATCTACCACGACTTAGCAATTCCTCTCGCCATTGGCATCACGGTGATGTTGCTTGCCGGCCTGACCTTGCAGCCAGCACTTGTTGCCATCTTTGGCAAAGCAACCTTCTGGCCCATGAAGGTGAAGGCGAGAGACCACGTTGATGGATGGTGGGGACGGACCGCTGGTCGCCTTTTGGCCAAGCCACTGCTCACCTTGACCGTTGGTGTCGTGGCGCTTGGCGCCTTGGCTGCGTTTGCCCCGCAAGATCGCCCGGCTGGCTTTGGTGGAGAGACTGCGGCACCAGCCGGTTCAGCAACCGCCAAAGGCGACGCGGTGATTGCACAGTCGTTCCCGAAGACTTCCGACACGGCAACAGCTGTGGTCATGGCCTTTCCTACTTCGCTGTGGAGTGACCCAGCCAAAGTGAGAGGTATCGAACTGCGACTGTCAGCAACTGGAGATTTCTCCAAGGTCACGAGTCCATTTGATCAATTAGGTGGAGCAGTGCCGGCGGCAGAAATTGTGGCGTTGCACGAGGCGTGTGGTCCAGCACTCACGCTGCCCGCATTCCAAGGGGCTCTTCCAGCGACAGCTCCGGTGGCATGCCGCACTGCGACGCCGGTGGCATATCAGGCATACGTCGCAACGGCACGAACCATGAGCGCTGATGGAAAAACCGTGGTCTTCCAAACCGCCATGTCAGCCGGCCCTGGAGCATCAACTGCAGCACTGACTGCCGTACCAACTGTTCGCGAGCACTTGGCCAAGGTTGGCTCGAGCGTTGCCGCTCGTGAAGTTGGCTTCTATGGCTTCGCTGCGATCTTGGCTGATGTGTCGGCATTGTCGTCAAAGGATTTGCGTCTGATGGTGCCACTCGCTGCCTTAGCAATTGGGCTCATCTTGGCGCTCGTGCTGCGAAGCCTCATTGCGCCTCTGTATCTCATTGCCTCGGTCGTGCTCAGTTACTTAGCTTCGCTTGGCTTTGCCGTGATTGTGTTCATGAAGATTGGTGGCGAGACGGGGCTCATCTACTTCCTCCCCTTCATGTTGTTCTTGTTTCTGCTTGCCCTTGGCGAGGACTACAACATCCTGGTCATGACGCGCATTCGTGAAGAAGCGAGGAAGCAGCCGCTCAAACAAGCGGTCATCACGGCCATTGGCACCACAGGAACAACGGTGACCTCAGCGGGTCTTGTGCTGGCTGGAACCTTCGTGGTCTTCGGCATCGTCATTGGCGCATCGGGTGGTTCGGGTTCTTCGGCGTTCAACGCCGTGGCCTATGGCTTGGCAGCTGGGATCTTGATGGACACCTTCATTGTTCGCACTGTGCTCGTGCCAACCTTGGTGGTGCTCCTTGGTCGCTGGAACTGGTGGCCCTCGAAGCTCACCCCCGTTGAGGTGAACGAAACACCGGCGGTGGAGGTGGGGCAGTGACCGCTCCAATGGCGCCTGGTGGTGTTGCCCTGACCCAGCGTCAAATCTGGCTTGTCTACATGGGTCTTGTTGTTGGCATGTTCTTGGCATCGCTCGACCAGACGATTGTCTCAACCGCGCTCCCAACCATTGTTGGCGACCTCGGTGGTGCAAATCACCTGACGTGGATTGTGACGTCGTATTTGCTCACCTCAACGGTGTCGACACCACTGTGGGGCAAGTTCGGCGACCTCTATGGAAGAAAGCTCTTCTTCCAAGGAGCCATTGTCATCTTTCTCTTGGGCAGTGTGGTGGCGGCGCTTGCGTCGACCATGAACGTCCTCATCTTTGCCAGAGGCATTCAAGGTATTGGTGCTGGCGGTCTGCTCGTTGGAGCACAAGCCATCATTGGTGACATCGTTGCCCCGAAAGACCGAGGTCGCTACGTTGGCGCCTTTGGCGCCATGTTTGGTATTGCAACCGTTGGTGGGCCACTGCTTGGTGGCTGGATCACCGACAATGCCTCGTGGGCATGGATCTTTTGGATCAATGTGCCCATTGGTTTGGGCGCGTTGGCAGTTACTGCCGTTGTGTTGCCAACCATGCGCAAGCGCATTGAGCACAAGGTTGATTACGCCGGTATTTCACTGATGACCATTGGTGTTGGTGCCCTCGTGCTCTACTGCTCGCTTGGCGGCGCCACCTACCCCTGGGGTTCAACGATTGAATGGGGTTTTTTGGTCGTTGGCCTCGTCGGCACCGCCGGCTTTGTTCTGGCTGAGCGCCGAGCGGTTGAACCAATCTTGCCGCTTCGACTGTTTGCTAACCCAACGTTTCGCACGATCGCGCTTCTCGGGTTCGCGGTTGGCTTTTCCATGTTCGGGGCAATGACTTTTATCCCGGTGTTCTTGCAAATCGTCCAGCATGTTTCAACCACCGCTTCAGGTCTTCACCTCCTTCCCATGATGGCGGGCATGTTCGCAACGTCGATCTGGTCAGGTCAGATGATTGCCAGAGGCTCGAGCTATCACAAATATCCGATTCTTGGCACTGGCCTCATGGTGCTTGGCCTCTGTGGATTTCATTTCGTCACCGTCACCACTTCAACGCTCGTGTTGAGTTTGGACATGTTGGTCTTTGGCGTTGGTATGGGCTTTGTCATGCAGGTCATGGTGATTGCGGTGCAAAATGCCGTTCCTTACTCAGACCTTGGCGTCGCGACCTCAGGGTCAACATTTTTTCGTTCCATTGGTGGCACCTTTGGCGCAGCCGTGTTTGGTGCCATCTACGAAAATGTGTTTCCCGGCAACCTCGAGCGTGGCCTCAATGGCGTGCCGCTTCCCGCTGGGGTCAATCCAGCGACGCTCACGCCAGAAAAGGTGACGATGCTGCCAGTCGATGTCCAAGCTGGCCTCGCTGAAGCGGTTGCCCATTCAGTGGCAACCGTGTTCACCTGGTGCATCCCGATCGCCATTGTGGCGTTCGTGATTAGTTGGTTCGTTCCTCGCGGCACCTTGTCAGACCGACCACGGTCCTTTGATCAACACGACTTGGCGGTCTTAGACCTTGCCACCGGTGACCTTTGAGCTAATTGCTGAAGCGTTCCTGCAAGGTTCGCTTGACGATCTTGCCCGTGCCTGCCCTTGGCATGTCATCGACGATTTCAATTTGCTCTGGAGTCTTTTGCCTCATGAGTCCTGCCTCTTGGCAAAAGCTGCGAACCTCATCCAAGGTGAGCGGCTCTGCGCCATCTGCCAACAAGACAACCGCGCACACTCGCTCGCCACGCTCGGCATCGGGAAGGCCAATAACGGCCACTTCGGCAACTTTTGCATGGGTGTAGAGCAGGTTCTCAATTTCCGTTGCCGAGATGTTCTCGCCTTTTCGCACAATGATGTCTTTCAAGCGTCCGGTGATGGCCAAGTGCCCATCGCTTCTCAGCTTTCCGAGGTCTCCGGTTTTGAAGTAGCCGTGGTCATCAAAGGCATCAGCGTTGAGTGAAGGGTCGGTGTAGCCGGCAAACACCATGGGACCCTTCACGCGAATCTCACCCTCTTCACCTGGGTTTGCCACGCGACCATCCAAGGTGACAATGCGAACGTCAGCACCATCAATTGGAGCACCATCGGTGTTGGCGAGTTGTTCATCAGTGTCGTGTGGAGAACCGTTCGCAATCATGGGCACTTCAGTCATGCCATAGCCATGGACGACGCCACGGCCACCAATTTCGTCACGCACCTCGTAGTGGAGTTCTGGTGGCTTGGCTGATCCACCACCTGACATGAGTCGCAGTGTTGGCAAGATTGGTGTTTCTGGGTTTTTCCGCTGTTCGGCCAAGTAAGCAATGTAGAACGCACTTGCGCCACCAACCATGGTCGCGCCTCGCTCACGAAACAGTGGCAAGGCATCGTCAAGAACGAACGCTTCTAACAGCACAGCAGGAAAGCCCCAGGTGAGCATCGTGACGAGATAGTCCGGTCCGCCAATATGGGCATACGGGAAGGCAATTGAACCAACGTCGTTTGGCGACATATCAAGCGCCTTAGCCAGGCCCCATCCGCCAGCCATCAGCGACTGATCAGTGTGTTGGACGCCCTTGGGGTCAGCAGTTGAGCCAGAGGTGTAGTAGATCCAGCGAACCGTTGTTCCACTTGCTGGGGGAGCAGGCAAGGTGGCTGGGTCGCCTTCAGGCAGGCCATTGTCGATATTGATAATGACCGGCTTGTTCTCGAGGGCGTCGGTCGCCTTTTCGGCAACCTCAAGAAAGTCTGTTCCCCGGAAAGTGCCAACGGTAAAGAAGTGTGATGAGCCAGTTTGGCGAAGGGCAAAGCCAACTTCACGCTCTCTGTAGAGGTGGAGGATTGGGTTTTGGATCACCCCTAAGCGGGCAAGAGCCATGGACAAGACCACGGCATCAATGCGAGTGGGCAGTTGCCACGACACCGTTGACCCGGAAGTGATTCCGAGGTCAGCGAGGCCGGCGGCGACCCGCTCGCACAGTGCGGTGAATTCGCCGAAGGTGATGCTTCGCCCGCTTTGGTCAAACAGCATGGGCTGACTTGTTGATGCAGCTCCTCGCTCAGCGACGAGATCCCAGATGGTCTCAGTTCCTCGAATTGGTTCCATGTTGCCCCCTTGTTCTTGCGCCACTTCTCTACCACGCAACAGCCCCCAACTCCGGCTGGCTCCACCCTTGCGAGAAGGTCTCGTGATAACCATGACTCAACAGAGAGGTTGAACCATGTCTGAAAACACCAACGAGCACGGCAGTCAACGTCATCGTCCGCGGCGAGTAGCCGACCTTGGCCTCATTGGGCTCGGTGGCGCAGTGATCCTGCTCGTGTGGTTCGCGGTAGCGAATTCCACTGCGGTCACGATTTCCTTTTGGGGATATCACAGCCACACCAAGGTGATCACGGTGATTTTACTGTGTGCGGTGCTCGGCGGCGTGGTTGGATTTGTCCTTGGTCGACGGAGCAAGAAGCGTCCACGAAGGGACTGAGTTACGCCGCTTTTTTGAGCAGTGGTGCACACAGCGCAACAATGGCGATGGCGGCAAGACCAATGGTCCACCAGGCAACAGTGGTTGACGAAGAGAAGACCAAGATGCAGCCGGCAATGCCGCCAATGATTCCGGCAACAAGCCCACGACGGTCAGCCACCTCTTTGCGGGCTTGAACCACGAGGTCACTGTGGCTTGCCTCAATGGCGTGAGTGCGTCCCCAAGCAAGGCCCCGTCGAAGCTGGCCACGGAGCTTTTGCGCGGTTGGCGAGGTGCCAAACAGCCACGCGACCAAGACAATGAGAGCGAAGAGCACGGACAAAAGGCGAATTTCTGTTTTGAGGCCTCGAAGCAGCGTTGTCCATACTGCGTCAGCAACGCCTCGAGAATTTTCTGGCACGGCGCCGACAAAGGTTGAGCGACCAAAACTCAGCACAACACTCAAGGTGACGACACCAATGAGCGCAGCAGCGCCAAGGCGTAGTCCAGTGCGTCGCTTATTGACGCCAACAACAAGAGCGAGTGCGACGACAGCGAGGAGAGCAAGAGGAAGGATTCCCCGCAAGGTAATTCCATAGTGAAACACGGTTTGAGCGGTGTGAAGTTGCTCGGTTGTCGACAACACAATGCCGTTTTCGCCCAACTTATTGATGGTGATGACGAGGGGATCAAACAAGGTGATGCCGCGCTTGTCGAGTTCGGCAATGACTTTGAGTGCGAGCGCTTGAACCGAGACCGTCAACTTGTTGGCGCTTGTGGAGCTGTCTCCGGTCAGAATTGAAACGGCCAAATGATGGGTCAAGCGATTCTCGACATTCCAAATTTTGACAAAAGCAGGCGAAGCAATGACGGTGTGCACGACTTTTTCGGCTTCTCGGCGAATGCTTGACGTAATGGCTCCAGCTAACGCCTTTGAAGGTCCAGGTAGGTGCGATGCAACCTTTTCTTCTACATTCACTGCGGTAAACAAACTGTTGACCACGGTGGTGGTCATCGCGTCTTGTATCGCTGGATTCTCAACGAGTGGAGCAAGGGTTGCCACGTAGTGATCAGTATTGGTGACGGTGCGAAGCGCCCAAGTGCCGGTGGCAACGAGCGGCACGATGAGACCCGTTGCCACAATGAGCACCCACGTCGTGATCGAGCGAATGCGGTGGTGGCGTGGTGCGCCGGCAGTGAGTTGTGCAGTTGACATGAACTGAGGATAGCCCTCGGCCTTCGATGAACTTGGGACACTGCGCTGCGAACAAGGACCATTGATGGCTAGGGTGGGAGAGAGCCAGAACTTGGCGCTGTAGGAGGATGAGCAATGCCACTGTCAGAGCACGAACAGCGCATCTTGCAAGAACTTGAGGCATCGCTGTCGGCGCAGGACCCCGGCTTTGCCGAAAAGGTTCGCAACGAGACCGTCTACCGCCATGCTGGACGTCGCCTCAAATGGGGGGCACTTGGCTTTGTTGGGGGACTCATTGTCCTGCTTGTCTGCTTTACCATCTCGCCTGCACTTGGTTTTGTCGGCGTTGGCATCATGTTCGCCTCAGCGCTGCTCATCCACCAGAGTCTTCGCTCAATGGGTCGAGCAAGTTGGCATGACCTCACCAGGTCACTGACAGAAGACACTCCTTCTGGTGCAGCTGGGGTTGAAGACCGAATTCATGACGCACGGGACTGGTTGAAAGATCGGTTCCGTCGAGATGAGACCGAGTAGACCACTCAAGCGCAGATGGCCTCTAGTTTGATGAACGTGGACAGAGCCAGGATGCAAAAAGACGTCGTGCAAATTGCCCGAGTGGTCGTGGTGCACCCAAGCCTTTGGAGTGAAGGTCTTCGCTCAGCCTTTCGACTAGCGAAGAATGGTTGGTGGCGCACCCCGCCATTTCTCCCTCTCCCAGGCGAGCACTACTGGAACTTTCGCAAAGTCACCGTCTTTGGGGGTGATGGCACCGGGCAATTAGATGATGACCAAGTGCTTGGTTATCTCCGGTGGTCAAAGCACATGAAGCCGAGGCCCTAGTTCTCATGGCCAACGAGGTGCTCGTGCTCAATGCGTCGTACCAACCGTTGGCTGTCGTTGGTGATCGGCGTGCGGTCACCTTGCTGCTTGCTGGGCGAGCTGAATCAGTCGCAGCCGAAGAGGCGCCTCCAGTGTTTCGCAGCGCGTCCATCGTGATTGAGATCCCCTCCATCCTCAGACTGCACACCATGGTCAAGACCGGCCGTCCGCGAACACCACCACCATCTCGCCTCGGGGTCTTGCGTCGTGATCGACACAAATGTGGCTACTGCGGCGAGTCGGCAGAGACGGTCGACCACATTGTGCCGAGAAGCAGGGGAGGGGCATCTTCGTGGTCAAACCTTGTCGCCGCGTGTCGTCCTCACAATGCCGAAAAAGGCGACCGCCTTCTCCATGAACTTGGTTGGTCATTGCGAATCACCCCTCAAGCGCCGAGCCCAACGCACCGCTTTGTCCGCGGCGACCGTCCCGTGCATCCTCTTTGGGAGCCATACCTCAGCGCTTCGTAGCACTCCTTGGCTCACCTGTTGGTGAAACTGCGAACCTTTCTTCACACCCGTGACTGACGCATCGCTTGAGCGCGATGTCCGCCCTCTCGGCCCCCGCCTACCTGCCATTGCTGCACTTTGCGCGCCCGGAGGCACCCCAAAAATCCTCGAAATGACTGGCTAGTGGGGGGATTTACCCTAAAGGTGGGGCAAAGTGGAACAAAAGTGTTGAAGAGTGGGGGAAAGTGGGGTAAGGTGTCACCACAAGTCCAGGGGCGGAGAATCCCGGGATGTGGGGACAGGGGCGGACGAAGTGTTCGTAGGCAGCAGTGAGCACAACTTGGATGCAAAGGGCCGCCTCGTGCTGCCCGCCAAGTTCCGTGAAGAACTCGGTGCTCGCGCTTATCTGACGTTTTCCACCGATGACGTCTTGCAGTTGTGGACCGACGCCGAGTTCCATCGTCGAATGAAAGCGCTTCAACCGGACCTCGATGCCGACGAAGAGCAAATGCGGCGATTCCGACGCCTGAGCGCAAACTCTTCTGATGTTGAAGTCGAACCAAGTCAGGGGCGAATTGCCATCCCGGCTCGGTTGCGTGATCTCGCCAATTTGAAGGTCGGCCAACGCGTCGTCATCTCGGGCGTGTACACCGCCATTGAGCTCTGGAATCCCAAGGACTTCGAGCGTCGAGTCCTGATGATTGATGAAACACCAGGAGGTGCACCAGCGTGACCATCTTCGGGTCCACGCTCACCATGAATCACCCCGTCAACGCTGAGACCATGCGCAGCCTTTCGACCGTCCCGGTTGAAGATCTCTCCTCCGCCCTCTTCCCCGAGTGGCGCATTCGATTCGTCGAATCGTCATCATCGGTCGAGGGGCTGCAGATGGCCCCAACGTTCAACCACCGCTCCGTCCAACTCGCAGAGGTTTTGGACCTGTTCTCCCCGGTTCCGGCCGGGGTGATTGTGGACTGCACCCTCGGAGGGGCGGGTCATGCAGTTGCGCTCCTTGAAGCTCGACCAGACCTGAGCGTCGTTGGCCTCGATCGAGACCCAGTGGCACTTGCTGCGGCAACGAAGCGGCTTCAGCCATTTGGCAGTCGTGCCGTTGTGATCTCCACGCGCTTTGATGCTTTGGCAGATGTGGTCGAAGCCGGCCTTGCTGGACGAGGTCCGTGGCCGAAGAACAGCGAAGGAGAGCCACTCCTCGTTGTTGGCATCTTGTTCGATCTCGGAGTTTCCTCACCGCAACTTGATGACCCTGAGCGTGGGTTTAGTTACCGCGCTGATGCGCCGCTCGATATGCGGATGGATCAGCGCGAAGGACAAACCGCTTCAGAACTTGTCAACAGCATTGATCTCGATGCGCTAACAGATCTTCTCCGTGAGAACGGGGAAGACCGCCTTGCCAGGAGAATCGCCAAGGCAATTGTTGCTGCCCGTCCCATTGCAACAACGGGCGAATTGGCTGAAATCGTTGCTGGTGCCGTTCCCGCAGCAGTGCGTCGGCGAGGACACCCAGCAAAGCGCACCTTCCAAGCACTTCGCATCGCCGTCAACGCCGAACTCGATCAACTCTCTCTTGGCCTCGATGCTGCACTCGAGGTGTTGGTGCCTGGCGGGCGTTGCGTCGTGCTCAGTTACCACTCTGGGGAAGACCGTTTAGTGAAGCGAGCCTTCCAAGTCGCCATGACTGGTGGGTGCACCTGTCCAGCGCAACTGCCGTGTGTCTGTGGCGCTACGCCAGTTGTCGCCAAGCTCCACGGCGGTTCTCTTGGGGCAACTGATGAAGAAATCGCCGTCAATCCTCGGGCCGAGAGCGTTCGACTTCGAGCAGTAGTCAAGTTGGAAGAAGGGCAAAGCGCATGAGTCCAGCAGCTCCCACACAAGTTCGCGTTCCCGCACAAAAGCGCGTCCGACATGAATCGCCACAGCGACGTCGCTTCACGGTTGTGCCACGACCTACGTCAACACCTTCATGGCTCACGAGCCCGCTCGTGCTTGGGCCAATGATCTTGGCGGCGACACTCGCGTTCATCATTGTGGGATATGGCGTCTTAACTCAGCGCCAAATGACGCTCACCAGCATCAATGCCGAGGTGCGCTCTGAAAGCCTGATGCATGACAAAGCATTGATCAAGGTTGAAACCATGCAGTCGCCACTTCGCATCACGAGCGAGCAAGTCGCAGCGAATCGACTGGTTCCACCAGTGGCAATTGTGGAAGTCAGAGCGGTTTCGCTCAATGCTTTGGTGCGCCCAATTTCGTTTGTCTACGAGGCGAAGTTCGTTCCTCAAATTGCCGTCCCTCGGGCACCTGCGACAACACAACCTGTGGGGATCTCCACTGCGACCGTCGGTGCAGTGCCGTCGACGCAAACTCCGCTCACCCAAGTCCCAACTGTCGTGACGCCTCCGGTTCCTCCAGCAAGTGGCGCTCTTCCTCCAACGGTAGGGCAATGACGTCGCGCCGTCCTGAGCCGGTGATCAAGAAGGTCCCGTCGCCTTCGCGGACGCGCCATGGCGAAAGGTCACCGAAGTCCCTAGGAACCGCTGGTCGACGTCAAGGACCTCCATTGAAGATGACGGCCCAAGCGAGCTCGCCACGCCGTCTGGCCATAATCCGACTTCTTCTTCTTGGGTCACTGCTTCTCCTTGCTGCGCGGATGGTGCACCTTCAAGTTGCTCGTTCCCCTCAGTTGTCTCAAGCTGCTCAAGCCGAATTGTTGCGGACGGTAGACATTCCGGCTCTGCGTGGGGGAATCTTCGACCGCAACGCCCAAATCATCAAGTTGTCGTCACCTCGACTTGTCCTCCAGGCGGACTGTTCGCAGATCAAGCACCCGGTGAAAGAAGCTCATGCCTTGGCCCCACTTTTGGGCATCAAGGGTGAAGCCGCAATTGCTGACCTTGCTGCGAAGTTGTCTCGGACAGGCCCTGGAAGTGGACAAGTCATTCTCGCAACAGACATCAGCGAAGAAGTTGCTCGCAAAGCAACCAAAATCATGTTTCTTGATGGCATTGCCGTCACAACGCAGTACCCACGTTCTTCGCCGAACCTTTCACTTGCTGAATCAGTGATCGGCACGCTTGATTGGGAAGGCAAAGGCAATGGGGGCCTCGAGTATGCATACAACTCCTCGTTGGCGGGAAAAGTCGGCCAAACCAGAGTGCTGCAATCTCCAAATGGGATGGAGTTGCCGCAAACCACCCCAGTTGAGGTGACCAAGGCAGTACCTGGTCAAGGCATTGAGCTCACGATTGACTTACCCCTGCAGTTCCAAGCAGAACGCGCTCTTGGTGAAGAACTGCGCAAGAGCAACGCCATTTCCGGCACCGCCATTGTGATGGACACTCGAACCGGCGATATTTTGGCTCAGGCCAATTTGGTCAACACCACCCAAATTCCCTATGCCGGCGCAGTACCAGTGCCGCCATTTCTCACTTCAAAGTCCCCGGTATTTCCAGGCATTCAACAAGCCATGAATAACTTGGCCGTGACGCAGGCATACGAGCCGGGCTCGGTGTTCAAGATTGTTGCGTTCTCTGGAGCCCTGCAGGGTGGGAAAATTACCCCGCAGTCAAAGTTCTCAGTTCCTGACCAAGTCAAAATCGACAAGTACACGTTCCATGATGCCGAGCAACACGGACTCATCACCATGAGCGCGACCCAGATCCTTGCGCAGTCTTCGAACTTGGGGACGTATCAAATCGCAAAGCGTGTTGGAGCGGCTGGCATGTTGTCTTGGGCCCAGCGCATGGGCTTTGGCGTGCCGACTGGTCTCAAGTTTCCCGGTGAATCCCAGGGTCTTACCGTGACGTCATCAACTTGGTCAGACACGGACTACGTCAGCATGGCAATTGGTCAAACCGACTCTGTGACCCCCCAGCAAATGCTCGATGCGTATAACGCAATAGCCAACAATGGCGTCTTTGTGGCTCCACGGCTTGTTCGTGGTCTCGTTGGCCAAGACTTGAGCGTGACGCCAACGCCGCCGTCGGCAAAACACCGAGTGCTCTCTGGCCAAGTAGCCTCACAACTCACGGACATGCTCAAAGAAGTCGTTCTTGCTGGAACGGGAACCAATGCCGTTGTGCCCGGATACTCAGTGGCGGGAAAGACGGGAACTTCGCAGATCCCGTATTCAAACATCCGTGGCTACATTCCCGGCGCCTACAACGCAAGCTTTGTTGGCTTTGCCCCAGCGTCGAACCCGGTACTCACCACCATCGTGGTCATCAACCGCCCAACTCCGCAGTATTTCGGTGGAGAAGTCGCGGCACCAGTGTTCTCTTCAATCATGAGTTACGCCCTCCACCGCTACAACATTCCTTCAACCGTTGGCGCCCCAACCAAGATTGTGAAAATCGGGAAAGCCAATGGCGACGTGACGGGTGGTCTGTGACAACCGCACTCACGACCTTGGCCAAGCACCTCGGTGTCGTTCAAACCGTTGGCACTTTGGAGAACGTTGCTCTTACTCGGGCAACGGCAGATTCGCGTCGCGTTGAGCCAGGCGACCTCTATTGCTGCATTGTCGGAAGCAGCGCCGATGGTCACAACTTTGCCCAAGAGGCAGTTGCTCTCGGCGCAAGCGCACTCCTTGTTGATCACCCTCTTGATCTCGTAGTCCCGCAGCTCATTGTTGACCGAACGGCAATGCGCCGGGCCATGGCGCTTGCGGCACAGTTCTTGCAGGGGAGTCCAGCAACAGCGCTGACGATGTGTGGCGTGACGGGAACCAACGGGAAGACCACGGTGACGCAGATGCTGGGCGCCATCATGAGAGTCGCGGGAAAACAGGTGACGGTGATTGGCACCTTGACTGGTGCTCGCACGACCCCGGAAGCACCGGAGTTGGCTGAGTACTTCGGCGATGCGCGAGATGAAGCGAAAGCCATTTCAGAAGTTGGCCTCGTCGCAATGGAAGTCTCGAGTCATGCGCTGGCACTTCACCGAGTCGATGGCGTGGTTTTTGACCTTGCCCTGTTCACCAATTTGAGTCACGATCACCTTGATTTCCATGGCTCAATGGAGGAGTACTTCGCTGCCAAGGCTCAACTCTTCACTGCTGATCGGGCCAAGCGCGCTGTCATCTTCGTCGATGATGCTTACGGTGCTCGCCTCGCTGATGCAGTTGAGATTCCTGTTGTTCGAGTCAGCATGGACTTGGCTGAACAAATTGACCTTGGGCTCACGGGGACCTGGTTCACCTGGCGTGGAGTTCGGGTGAACGTGCCAATGCCTGGACTGGTGAATGTGGCCAACGCGCTCATGGCGCTCGAAGCAGCCGTTGCGCTGTTGGTGAAGCCTGATGTTTGCGCGAGTGGAATTGGTGCAATGACTCTCGTTCCGGGAAGACTTGAGCGAGTGACTGGCTCTGGTGGTTCACAAGCGACGGTATTTGTTGACTATGCCCACACGCCAGCTGGTCTGAAAACCGTCCTCACTGATGTTCGGAATTTGATGAGCGGGAGCGGAGCACTGCATGTGGTGTTTGGCTGCGGTGGGGATCGCGATCGAGACAAGCGCGGCCTCATGGGCGAGATCGCCGGCCAACTTGCCGACGTTGTGGTGGTGACGTCAGATAACCCACGAAGCGAAGATCCAAGTGCAATTGCAGACTCCATCGTGGCTGGAGTCAATTCGGCTGACCAGTCCAAAGTTGCAGTCGAACTCGATCGTCGGCAGGCAATCTTCACAGCCATCAAAAATGCCAGAGCGCAAGATGTCGTCGTGATTGCAGGAAAAGGTCACGAGAGTGCGCAAGTGATTGGAACTGCGACCACCGAGTTCGACGACGCAGCTGTTGCCCGCGAAGCTTTCGCGTCGCTTCGAGGCGAAGCGTAATGCTCGCGCTCATGAGCGCTGGGGGAGTGGCATTGCTGTTTGCCGCTCTTGCGATGCCTGCGCTCATTCACTGGCTTGTTCGCAATGACATTGGCCAACACATTCGAGATGACGGTCCCGCCACCCATGCAGCGAAAGCGGGAACACCGACGATGGGCGGAATTGTCCTCATCATTGCTGCAGTGATTGGTTACCTCGCCGGTCACATCAACACAGCGGTCGAATTCTCTAAGCCTGGCGCCTTGGCCATGATCACCATTGTTGGCTTTGGTTGCGTTGGACTCTTAGATGACGGGCTCAAGGTTCGCAACAAGCGGAACCTCGGACTCAACAAACGAGCAAAGTTTGCTGGCCAGATCCTTTTTGCTTCAGGCTTTGCGGTAGCAGCGCTCACTTGGGCAAAAACTTCGTCGACCCTGTCGTTCACGCGCTTTGACTTGCCCGGCTGGCACCTTGGACCAGTTGTGTGGGCACTGCTCGCAATCGTGATCGTCATTGGATCATCTAATGCGGTGAACCTCACCGATGGCCTTGACGGACTCGCCGCTGGATCCTCGACGCAAAGTTTTGCCGTGTTGGCCATCATTGGCTACTGGCAGTTTCGCCACTTTCCGATCTACCACTTGCAGGCAGCTCTCGATCTTGCCCTAGTTGCTGTTGCAATGGCTGGGGCGGCACTTGGATTCTTGTGGTGGAACGCGGCACCAGCTCGGATTTACATGGGTGACACGGGATCACTGGCCCTTGGGGCTGCGTTAGCGGTGTTGTGTCTCACCATGAACGTGACGTTGTTGCTCGTGATTCTGGGCGGTCTCTTTGTGATCGAGACGCTGTCGGTGATTCTTCAAGTTGCAAGTTTTCGTCTGTTTCACCGACGGGTGTTCAAGATGGCGCCGATCCATCACCACTTTGAACTCAAAGGTTGGCCAGAAACCACCGTCATTGTTCGGTTCTGGATTTTGGCGGCACTGCTCGCAGCACTTGGACTCGGCATCTTTTACGCCGACTTTTTGAAAGTAGCGAAGGTGGTCTGATGAGATTTCGTCGACACGCAACAACCACGCATCGAAGCGTGGCCAAGAACAAACTCGCCGACCAGCCAGTGCTGCGAGTCGTCAACGGCAAAGAGCAGGCAAAGAACAAAACCCTTCGCTCTGGCCTGATGATCAAGGCGCATGAAGCGGTGGATCTCGCAGGATCGGCCCGCATGATTGCTGGACTGACCTTGGCACTGCTTGGCATTGGTCTCTACATGGTGAGTTCAGCTTCCATTGTTCCTTCACTTCAGGTTTCAGGAACAACGTGGCACTTCTTTCAGCAGCAAGCGATGTTCTTGGTTCTTGGACTCCTTGGCGCACTCGTGGCGTCGTCGTTTGACTACCACCGGGTCTTGTCGCCAAAGATCGCAGCATTTGGGATCTTGTCTGCCCTCTTGCTGTTGATGTATGTCAAAGTCAATGGCGTAACGATCAGCGGCTCGCAGCGGTGGGTCTCCGTGTCTGGAATTCCGTTTCAGCCATCAGAATTCGCAAAATTAGCCGTCGCAGTTGCCATCTCAACCTCACTGGCAAAGATCAGCGCAGATCATCGTGGCGACAAACCAAAGGTCATTGCCGCCGCGGTGATTGCGTTGCCTTGTGCGTTCTTCGTCGTCATTGAGCCGGACTTTGGCACCGCATCGATCATTGTGGTCATTGGACTCGCAGGCCTCTATGCCGTTGGCACCTCGGGGACAACCATGGTGAAATCAGTTCTCACTCTTGGTCTCGCCGGTCTTTGTTACGCCCTGTACAACCCGTATGCAGTGGCCCGTTTCAGTGGACTGTTTAACCAAGGAAGCGACCTGCTTGGCAAGAATTACCAGTTGCACCAAAGCAAGATTGCTATTGGTTCAGGTGGACTCTCGGGTAAGGGATTTGGTGGGTCGACGCTCAAATATGGAGCGCTGCCCAACCCGCACACCGACTTCATCTTCTCAATTCTTGGCGAGGAATTTGGACTTTTCGGCACGATAACGGTGCTTGCACTGTTTGGTTTGTTTATCTGGTTCGGTATTCGCACGGCCATGCGAGCAGGCGATGTGGCGGGAACCTTGCTTGCCCTCACGGTGACGACGTGGCTTGGGTTGCAGACCTTCATCAACATTGCCTCAATCGTTGGTGTTTTCCCCGTCACTGGAGTTCCACTGCCGTTCATCTCTTATGGCGGAACTGCAATGATTGCTGACCTGATTGCCGTAGGCCTCTTGATCAGCGTGGCCAAGAGCGAACGACCTGTTCGTCGAACCACTGCTCATCGGCCAAAACCAAAGCCACGTGCCGACCAACGCTCGGTGCGTAGTGGTCGCTCAACTCATCAGCTCGTCACGAGCGGTGCAGCACGACCAGCTCAGGGCCAATCACGTCGTCCGCGGTGACCTCGAAGTCGGTCATTTTGGCTGGTGGTGGCACCGGTGGCCACGTGCTGCCCATCGTGGCGATTGCCCAAGCCCTTGTCGCTGAAGGTGTGAGTGAAGAGGCCATTCACTTCATTGCTTCAGCAAGGGGCCCTGATCGAACGCTGCTTGAGCCGTTGCCCTTTGGCGCCACGTACGTCTCGGGTCGAGGTATTCAGCGCTCCCTCAAGCCTCGAGCAATCTGTGACAACGTCGTGGCCGCATTTGGGCTACTCGGGGCCGTTGGTGCAACGTTGTTTCGCGTTGCACGCTGGAAACCAAAGGTGATGGTGTCTGCAGGTGGGTATGCAGCATTTCCTGGTGTGGTGGCTGCGGTGATCCTTCGCATCCCGCTCGTTTTGGTCAACATTGATGCCGTACCGGGAGCGGTTCACCGGATCTTTGGCAAATTCGCCTCTGCCTCGTGCGTGGGATTTCCTGGGACCGACCTGCCAAATGCTGTGGTCACCGGCGCGCCATTGTCGGCCAGCATCACGGGTGCGGAGCGCAACGCTTCAACAAGGCGCGCAGCGCGAGAGCACTTTGGCCTTGGAGAGGGGCGAGTCCTGGGCGTCGTCGGGGGTTCTCTTGGGGCTCGATCGATCAATCGAGCAACGATGGAGTTTGTTGCAGCAGGTTTGGGCGACGTCGAGGTGTACCACGTGGCCGGGCGGCGAGACTTTGACGCGCTCGAAGTTGAGCGCCGCAGTCTTGGTGCTCCTGCTGGCTATCACTTGGTTCCTTTTGAGCTGTCCATGGCTGAGCTGTATCTGGCTGCCGATGTCATTGTCGCTCGAGCGGGAGCCATGACCGTGGCTGAACTCGCAGCAGTTGGTGTCCCCGCCATTCTCATTCCGCTTCCAGGTGCTCCGGGCGATCATCAAACGAAAAATGCCCGAGCCCTCGTTGACGTCGGCGGGGCAGTTCTGGTGAACGATCGCGAGCTGACTGGAGAAAAACTCAGCCAACTTCTCGCTGAGTTAAGCGAAGATCGCCTCGATGAAATGGCAACAGCAAGCGCGACCCTCCATACGCCCGATTCTGCTGCGATGATTGCATCGGTGGTTGCTCGCTATGTCAACTAAAACGCTGCTCGATGGCGTAGACCGTATTCACGTCATTGGCGTGGGCGGATCGGGCATGAGCGCGCTGGCGCTGTTGTTGCACGAGCGAGGCCACCTTGTTTCTGGCAGTGATGTGCGAGTGACACCAATGACCGAACACTTGGCCGCAGTTGGGCTCACCATTGTCATTGGCCACGAGGCTCAACACGTTGAAGGAGCCGACCTGGTCACGTATTCGCCCGCAGTGCGAGCGTCAAACGTGGAACTCGAAGCGGCACGAAACGCTGGCGGCGTTGTTGCCCGTCGAGGTGAAGTCCTCGGCGCTGTTGTGGCGAGCCGACGCACCCTTGGTGTTGCTGGAACCCATGGCAAGACCACAACGTCGTCAATGTTGGCCGCTATTGCGCTCGAGGCGCTTGAAGATCCGAGCTATCTGATTGGTGAACCCTTGGAGGCAACGGGGGTAAATGCCCATTACGGAAGCGATGATCTGTTGGTGATGGAGGCTGACGAAAGTTACGGCACCTTCACCTCGTTGTCACCAGCCATTGTTGGCATCACCAATATTGAAGCCGATCACCTCGACTACTACGGAACTGAAGAAGCATTGCGCCAAGCATTTGGCGCTCTTGCCACTCGAGCAACCGAAGCAGCAGTCGTGTGGGCGAATGACCCTCAGGCCGCAGCCGTTGGAGAGCAAAGCGGTGCACTCACTGTTGGTACGGCATTGTCGTGCACCTATGTTGTTGGCGAAGTTTCGCTGACCCAACAAGGAGTGAGTTTCACCTTTCGTCGCCGAGAAGGTGAAGTGCTTTCGCTCTCACTTTCAGTTGGCGGGATGCACAACATTGCCAATGCCGCTGTTGCTGCAGCGATGGCTGATCTGGCTGGATTTTCCTCTCACGCCATTGTACAAGGTCTCGCTGGATTTGTCGGTGTTGCTCGACGCTACGAACTGCGAGGTGAAATCGCTGGAATTTGCTTGATTGACGATTACGCCCATTTGCCAACTGAAGTGGCTGCGACCGTTTCTGCTGCAGCAGCAAGTGGATTTCAGTCGCTCATTGTCATCTTCCAGCCTCATCGCTACACCCGAATTTCCAATGTCGGGAAGTACTTCGCTGACAGCTTCATCGGGGCCGATGCGGTCATTGTGGTTCCGCTCTATGCAGCAGGTGAGGATCCGATTTCTGGAATCTCGAGCCTGCTCGTGAGCAATGCCATTCGAGATCACGGTTCAGTTGAACAGGTTGTTGACGCGAGCAGTCTGGCTGAGGCTGCGGATCTTGCCGTTTCGCTTGCCACTGCTGGTTCAGTGGTGTTGAGCCTCGGTGCTGGTGACTCAACCACCTTGCCCGACCTCATTGCGCATCGTTTGGAGCGGCAATGACGTCGTTGCGCTTTGACGAGTTGGCTGAGCTTCTCGGAGACGGGGGAATCGTCGAGCATGACGTGGACCTTGGACGTCGAACGACCTACCGGGTGGGAGGTGCGGGGGCACTCTTCGTTACTTTGCTCACAGCTGAGGCGGCGAATGCACTTGCGGCCTGGCTTCCAAGTGGCGTCCGGGTTGCCGTTCTTGGCAACGGTTCGAATGTCCTTGTCGCCGATGAAGGATTCTCTGGAATCACTGTCCATCTCGCCGGCGAGTTCGACGAGATTTTGGTTGAAGGTGAACTCGTCACCTGCGGCGGGGGAGCGGATCTGCCCCGCGTGGCCCGACGCTCAGTTGAAGCAGGCCTCAGCGGTTTTGAATGGGCAGTTGGGGTGCCAGGAACGGTTGGCGGGGCAATCGCCATGAACGCTGGAGGACATGGATCATCAACCGCCGAGTCGCTGCTCGTCGCATCGGTGCTCGACCTTTCGACTGGAGCGACTTGCTTGCGCTACTGCGAGGAGTTCTCGTTTGGCTATCGCCACTCAAACCTCAAAAGCCACGAACTCGTGCTGAGTGCGACCTTTGCCCTTCGTGAGGGCAACCGGGAAGATGGCCTTGCTCAACTGCGAGACATCGTGGCGTGGCGCAGAGCGCATCAACCCGGTGGGCAAAATTGCGGCTCGGTCTTCATCAATCCCTCAACGGTTGCTGCTGGAGCGGCGATTGATGCGTGTGGTCTTCGTGGTCGTCGCTCTGGCACCGCGTCAGTGTCCGAAAAACACGCCAACTTCATTCAAGCCGACCCAGACGGCACAGCTCGCGACGTCATCTCACTCATTAGCGAAGTCGCAGCAGAAGTGAAAAGCCAAAGCAATCTGGTCCTCACAACAGAACTCAAAGTGCTCGGCGACCACGCTGAGCGCTTCCCTTTGCTTCTGCGATTAGTGACGCCATGACGCCAAAGCATGGTTCCAAGAAGCAACCGGTTAGGACACGGCCGTCACGGCTCGGAGCGCTCTTCGCGTCATCGTCAGGCAAATATGCCATTGCCTCTTCAGTTCTTGCCACCTTCATCATCGTTGGCGTCTTGGCCAGTCCAATTCTTCGCGTTGATTCGGTAAAAGCTGTCGGTGGCACCCGCACCACTGCCGCTGAAATCCTTGAAGCCGCCCACGTCGGTCTTGGGTCTTCAATGGTGCTTCTCGATACCGGTGCCATTGCTGCCAGGGTGGAAGAGTTGCCCTGGATCGAACGGGCAAGCGTTGAGCGGCAGTGGCCAACGACACTCGCCATTGTTGTTTCCGAGCGCAAACCCGTAGCGACCACGGTGAACAAACAAGGCAAGGTGGTTGCCGTTGACGCCTCAGGGCGCATCCTCGGAGCAACACAAAGTCGCCTCGGACTTCCCGGGTTGGCGATTCTTGGCAAAGCTGGCCAAGTTGGATCGAAGTTGCCAGCAAGTGCCGCGCCGTGTTTGAGCGTTGCCTCATCACTGCCGAGTGCGTTTTCAACCCAAG
Organism: Acidimicrobiaceae bacterium; assembly: GCA_947456095.1. Classification (GTDB taxonomy): domain Bacteria; phylum Actinomycetota; class Acidimicrobiia; order Acidimicrobiales; family RAAP-2; genus CAIQEU01. The sequence continues at coordinate 15,347 of CANGPX010000004.1, read as the reverse complement.
TGCAAGCCATTGTGTGCATCAGAGCCCACCTGCAGTTGGTGTTTCCCGGCCCAGTCGCCTTTGAACTCAGTCTTCCAACCGATCTTCGGAAGAAGTATGTGGCGATTGCTTCCATGATTTCGAAAGTGACGTTTCATAGCTACGACACCGTTGATGTTTCAAACCCGGCGAATGTGACCATTACGCCCCAGCCACACGCATGAGTGGAGCCGGGACTTCATCAGCATCGTCGGCGCGACGAAATGCTGTCGGCTACGGTGCAGACAAACGCGTTGACGCACTATCTCCCCAGAAGGTGCTCGGCCGATCTACGATAGGAGGGTGATGACGAACTCCCTGCAAAACAACTACCTCGCTGTGATCAAGGTCATTGGTGTTGGTGGCGGTGGTGTGAATGCTGTGAACCGAATGATTGACGCTGGCCTTCGCCACGTTGAGTTCATTGCGGCGAACACCGATGCACAGGCGCTGCTTGCCTCAGATGCAGACTTGAAGATTGATATTGGTCGTCAGCTCACTCGTGGCCTCGGTGCTGGATCTGACCCCGACATTGGTCGTCAAGCAGCCGAAGAACACCGTGACGAAATCGAAGCCGCACTTGCTGGCGCTGACTTGGTCTTCATCACTGCTGGCAAAGGTGGCGGAACGGGAACTGGTGCCGCTCCTGTGGTGGCGGAGATTGCCAAGAGCGTTGGTGCGCTCACCATTGGCATCGTGACCCGTCCCTTCGCCTTCGAAGGACGCCGTCGTGCCGCTCAGGCCGAAAAGGGTATTCAGACCTTGAAGGAAAAGGTCGACACCTTGATCGTCATTCCGAACGACCGCTTGCTGTCGATCTCGGACAAGAACACTTCAATGGTTGAAGCCTTTGCTCGGGCTGATGATGTGCTGCACCAAGGTGTGAGCGGAATCACTGACCTCATCTCGGTTCCTGGTCTCATCAACGTCGACTTTGCTGACGTCAAGATGATCATGTCGAATGCTGGCTCTGCGGCAATGGGTATTGGTTCGGCAATTGGCGACAGCCGAGCAATCAATGCTGCTCGTGCCGCGATCACCTCACCACTGCTTGAGACCTCGATTGAAGGCGCACGTGGCGTGCTGTTCAACATTGTTGGCGGACCAAGCCTCGGACTCTTTGAGGTCAACGAAGCTGCTGAAATTATTCACTCGGTTGCGCATCCTGACGCCAACATCATCTTCGGGGCAACCATTGATGAAACCATGGGCGAAGCAGTGCGGGTGACCGTCATCGCTGCTGGCTTTGATGCACTCGCTGAAGGGGCAACTCGCCCTCGCGCTGGCATTGGCCTGAGTGACACGACCGACATCTTCGCTGACACCTCAGGCGCCGATGACCTCGATCTCGGCGACGATGACTTCGACGTCCCGTCGTTCCTGCGCTGAGTCAACCTCACCTTCCAAGCGGTCTTTCCGCAGCACTCCTCGAAGATCGCTTAGTGCGGCTGTGGGCTGAGATCTCTTCGGCTGGAGGCTCCGAAGCCTCTGTGCAACTGTGTGCGGTGACCAAGACCCATCCACGCGAGTTGGTTGATCTCGCCTGCAGGGTTGGACTCAAGATCTTTGGCGAGAACTACGCCGGCGAGTTGCTCGACAAAGCCCACAGTGGCGACCCGTTTCAGTGGCATTACCTCGGGGCAATTCAGCGCAAAAAAGTGGCAAAGCTCGCCCCCGTTGTTGACCTGTTCCAGGGTCTGTGCCGCGTGGAAGAAGCAGCCGCGATTGCCAAAGTGCAACCAGGGGCCAAGGTCCTCGTGCAAATTGACACCACCGGATTCTCGCAGCGAAGTGGCTTGAGCCCAGAGGCGTTCCCCGACTTTTTCGCCCAACTCCAAACAATTGACGTTGAAGTTGTTGGGGTGATGACGGTGGCGCCACCAAGTCGCGACGAAGCCAAGGCATGCTTTGCGTCGGTGCGAAGAATAGCGGATGATTTTCAGTTTTCGGTCTGCTCAATGGGGATGTCTTCAGACCTCCAAGATGCGGTTGCGGCCGGTTCAACCATGGTGCGCGTCGGCCATGCACTGTTTGGTCCACGAGGGTAGGAATTCGCTCCGACGACAATGGTGCGTCAGGTGTTCTAGATTCATGGGACTACTCATTGGTCAAATTCTGATGAACCAGTGAGTGCAGGAGAGTAGGGGAACCGTCCATGGCAAATTCAATGATGCAGAAATTACTGTCCTACGTGGGTTTGACTGACGAAGGATTTGAGGACGAGGAATACATCGAGACGTCCCCACGCCGGTCGCCATCACGCAGTGCTCAACCAAGTCGCCAGCGGGGTTTTGAAGAAGTTGATGATGATGGCGAGCAAGAGATGGAGCGACCTACTCGTTCACGTTCAGGTGACCGACTCGCTCCTGTGACACCACTCGGCAAACTACGGTCAAATCGCGATCCCTATACCTCTGGTCCTACCCTTGTGACTTCCCCTCAAGCTGCAACCGTTCGCCCCATTGCCCCCGAACCACAGCCGCCACTGGTGATCAACGTGGTTGAGTTCCGCGACTCAAAAGATGTCTCGGATGCGTTTAAGAATGGCCGCTCGGTCATTGTTTCGCTCACCGACGCCCCAGAAGAGCCAAGGCGTCGCTGCATTGACTTTTGCAGCGGTGTGGCCCACGGTCTTGGCGGCAAGATGGAAAAGATCTCTGAAGGCGTGTTTTTGATGACGCAGGCCTCGGTCTCAGATGAAGACCGCGCCAAGATGAAGCGACGGGATCTCATCTGATCATGGGACTCATCCGCACGGCGTTAATGATCTACGTCTATATCTTGGTTGCGACGGCGCTGCTCAGTTGGTTCCCGTCAAATGGTGGACCGCTTGATGCAGTCAAAAGCGTGCTCCGAACGATCACCGAACCGGTGATTGCTCCGGTTCGCAAAGCACTGCCATCGACCGGTGGCGTTGATTTTTCCGTGATGCTCGTCACGATTGTGCTGCTGTTCGTCGCTCGCAGCATCTGATCCCGGCTTCGATCGCTTTTCATCGCTACACTTTCGGGTCATGACCCTTCCTGCACCTTCAAAGTCTGGCTCTGCGCTCGAGAACATTCGCACCGTTGAATTCACTGCCAAGCGCAACTCTTACGTCGCTGATGAAGTTGATGAGTTCTTGGAGCGTGTCGCTATTGAAGTTGACGCCCTTCGTGAACAGCACCGTCAAACCTCAGACCGTCTTCGACAGGCCGCTGAGCACATTGCTCAACTTGAGGCAAAGAACCGTGAACTCACCGACGCTGCCGCATCTGCTCCTGCAGTTGCTGCGCTCAGCCCTGTCTCGGTGGTTGAAGCACCTGCTGTTGCAGTCAGCCCTTCGGCTGAGGCCATTGCCGCAGAAACCCAGCGCACCTTGGTGCTTGCCCAGCGCTTTGTTGATCAGACCGAACGTGAAGCAACGGAGAACGCGGCCAGAAAGATTGCCGAAGCAGAGGCCATGGCGCGTCAAATCACGGTGGAAGCAGAGCTTCGAGTGCGTGATGAAGTGAATCGTCTTGAAAGCGTCAAGGTGAACCTGACCTCAGAGATTGAAGGCCTGGCCAACCAACTTGACGCTGAGCGCAGTCGCCTGACTGGCCAGTTGCAAGAGGTGCTTCGCTGGATTGATGTGCACGTTCAGCCAAGCGAGGCCGTGCGAGAGATCCGTCAGGCTTCGCAGGTGCCCGCCATTGAGCCATCTCCCGAGGCGGCAATCTTCCCACTTGACGTGAACGAGGGTGACAGCGAAACACTCTGACGTGCACGGGGCGGTCCGCGTCCGCTAACCTGCTTCGTCTGCGTGGGTGCAAGCCGCACAAGCACCGCAGCGCTTCGTGACGAGGAGGAAAGATGCCCAAAGCATCGAAACAAGCCGCAGCTACTGTCAAGGCAGTAAAAAAAGCCGCACCAGTTAAGAAGTCCGCACCGACGAAGTCGGTCTCGGCGAAAAAGGCTGCGACCGCAACGTCGGCCGAAGTGAAGAAAGTTGCCCCTGCGAAGGCGGCTCCAGTAGTGAAGAAGACGCCTGCGAAAAAGGCTTCTTCGGCAACACCCACTCCATCTAAGAAAGTTGTCGTCACGAAACCTGCCCCAGCAAAGAAGGCAACTCCCGCCGCAAGCAAGGCCGCACCAGCGAAGAAGATTGTCGCTGTGACCAAGGCAAAGAAGGCAACTCCCGTCGCAAGCAAGACCGCACCAGCGAAGAAGGCAACTCCCGTCGCAAGCAAGACCGCACCAGCGAAGAAGACTGTTGCTTCTGCACCTGCGAAGAAGGCAACTCCCGTCGCCAGCAAGGCCAGGCCAGCGAAGAAGGCTGTCGCTGTGACCCCCGCAAAGAAAACAACTCCTGTCGCCAGCAAGGCCAGTCCAGCGAAGAAGACTGTTGCTGCGGCCCCAGCAAAGAAGACTGCCCCAACAAAGAAGACTGCACCGGCGAAGAGCGTTGCTCCGGCCAAGGCTGCTCCGGCCAAAAAGGCTGCAGAGAAGACTCCAGTTGTCGCTCCAGAAAAGGCTGCTGCTCCAGCCCCAAAAAAGGCTGCACCAGTGGTTCCACCGAAGCCAAAGGTCAACCCGTATTTGAAGCAACAGAAATTCTTAGATGAGATCCGCGCAATGCTCGAAGAGAAAAAGGTTGAAGAACAACGGCTCATCGACATCCTCATGGGTCAAGCTGAAACCCTGCGGGAATCACGTGAGTCAGGCGATGACACCTCGGACGAGTCTGCTGGCGGCGAAGGATCAACCATCGCGGTTGACCGATCCGACATGCTCTATCAGGTGCAGTTGCTCGGTGACGCAATTGATGAGATCAACGAAGCGCTGTGGCGCCTCGACCGCGGTACGTGGGGAATGTGCTCGAGTTGTGGTGACCCCATCATCAAGGACCGGTTGAGGGCAGTTCCCGCATCACCGATGTGTGCCCCGTGTAAGCGTGGAGGCATTCTGCGCTCTGGCTTGTTCCAGCGCTAGTCGATTGGCTGTCAGCCAACAGGTTCGACTTCGTGCGGTGTCGCTGATGGTCTTGTGCGGCGTGGTGGGCTTTGATCTTTGGACGAAAGCTGTTGCCGAGCAGCGGTGGTCGTCTCCTGTTGATCTTTTTTGGAAAGTCCGCTTGGTGTTTGCGGTGAATCAGGGCGCCGCTTTTTCAACGCTGCAAGGGTCTGGGCGGTGGTTGCTCATTGGTGCTGCGGTCATCGTGTTCGTTTTGCTCATTGTGTTGTGGAAGACGCACAAGTACAGCGTTGCGTTACCGTTGGCGCTGTTAACCGGTGGGGCAATTGGGAATGCCATTGGCAGAGCAATGCGCGCGGACCATGGCGTGGTCGATTTTCTCGACCCACATATTTGGCCAGTGTTCAACGTTGCCGATGCGGCCATTACGGTCGGGTGTGTGTGGCTGGGGCTCAACCTGGTTTTCCGACCGAGGAGTGACCATGGCCATTGAAGAACCAGAACAAGAAACCGTTGACGTTGAAGTGCCGCCGCTGCTCGGTGGCGTGCGACTCGACCGGGCGCTTTCGATGCTCACTGGTATCTCTCGCAATGAGATCGCTGGACTCATCAAACAAGGGGTGGTCTCGGTCAACGGCAGAAATGACCGGCTCCGCAGTTTTGTCTTATCTGAAGGCGATCGCGTTGAAGCAGTCGTGACTTCATCTGCGCCCCTTGGTGTTGAAGCTGAACCAGACGTCGAAGTCGAGGTGATGTTTGAAGACCCGAGTTTTCTCGTCATCAACAAAGCAGCACACCTCATTGTTCACCCAGGAGCAGGACATCGCACCGGAACAATGGTGGCGGGTCTGCTGGCACGCTATCCAGATATTGCTGAGGTGGGATTTTTGTCCGGCGGCCACCCTGACCGCCCCGGTATTGTCCACCGCCTGGACCGAGGCACTTCCGGCCTCCTCGTCGTTGCTCGCACCGAGGCGGCGTATCAGTCGCTCGTTGGACAGCTCTCAGCTCGAGACGTTGACCGCTGGTACTTGGCACTTGTTCGCGGCCTCGTAGTAGATGAGCGAGGAGTTGTCGACGCTCCTATTGGTCGCTCGCTGCGCAGCCCGACCATGATGGCGGTGTCACGAGACGGCCGACCAGCGCGCACCTCCTATGAAGTGGTCGAACGCTATGAGGGTTCATCTCCTCGCACCCTTGTGCGCTGCAAGCTCGAAACCGGCCGAACCCACCAGATCCGCGTGCACTTAGCCGCCATTGGTCACCCAGTCGTGGGTGACGCCAGATATGGACGACTGATCGACAAAGACTTAGGGCGCGACCGGTTCTTTTTACACGCGTATCGACTTGGCTTTGAGCACCCAGTGACGCAAGAGTACGTTTCGTTCGCTGCAGAGCTTCCCGAAGACCTCTCACGGCTCGTTGGAACCGGAATCGACCTCGATCGCTGAGCGCTGCTCAGTTGTAGGAGGTTTCGAACTCGTCTGGGCGGTAGACCCCGAGCACTTCGTTGTCAACCGCCAAGGTTGCGAGAGCTTCTTCTTCGGCCCGGCGAACTCGACGAACGCCAACACCAAGGCTCTCGGCTGTTGCCTGCAGTGACGTTGGGTCTTGACCATCTAAGCCAAAGCGCATGCGAATGACTTGGCGCTGGAGATCAGACAGACGACCAAGCGCGACGCCTAAGCGGTCATCGAGCATTTGCTGGTCGACGGCATCGTAGAAGTTGGTGGTCTCAGGGGCAACAAGGTCACCAAGCACAGTTGAACTGTCCGAATTTGCCGGCTGGTCGAGGCTCGCGGTGACGCCAGCCAAACCTTCTAAGTTCTTTCGAGTTGCCGCATTCATGCCGGTCGCTTCGGTTAACTCATCATCGGTCGGTGGACGACCAAACAGACCAGTCAACTCAGCAGTCGCGGCTTCGAGGCGCTGCAACTGCTCGCCGACTTCGAGCGGGATGCGAATGGTGCGGCCGTGCTGCTGAACAGCACGCTGCAGGGACTGGCGGATCCACCAGGTCGCGTAGGTCGAGAACCGGAAACCACGCTCCCAGTCGAACTTCTCGACTGCTCGCATGAGGCCGAAGGTTCCCTCTTGAACCAGGTCAACCATTTCAACGCCACGGTCGGCGTAGCGACGGGCCCAGTGAAGGACCAAGCGCAGGTTCGCTGCGACCATTTGCTGCTTTGCTTCTTCATCACCCTTGGCCACCAATTTGGCCAATTCGACTTGCTCGTCGTAGTTCGGCATGGGGTACTGGTCGAGATCCCGCATCAACAGACCAAGTGCATCGGTTGAAGACGACCATGAAGCACGGGACATGGGTGTTCCTCCTCGGACAGGCGCTTCTGCCCTCAATGGTTGCGCACTAGGTATAACGCCAACCGAGAGAGGGCTATTCCCAAAAATTATTGAGCAGAAATTTGGGAACCGCTGGCTCGAAGCACCATGTCGGCCAAGGTGTAGGACGAAAGTCGGGTGCGGAGCAGTTCGCCAACTTCAGACCACAACGCAAGCAGTGCGCATTGACCCTCATGGTCACACGCTCCATCTTGGTGTGGTTCGCCGAAGTCGCCAGCCGCAATAGGACCATCGACAGCTGAGACAATCTGGGCCATCGTGATCTCGCTTGGGCTTCTCGCCAAGACGTAGCCACCGCCAACGCCGCGCTTTGACCGCACGATGCCGGCACCTTTCAACGCAAGCAAAATCTGCTCCAAATATGGCTGGGGGAGTGCGGTCCGCTCGGCAATATCGCGAACGGACGTTGGCACTGAGCCGTTGGCATGGAGTGCGAGAGAAAGAAGGGCTCGGCTGGCGTAGTCACCTCGGGTCGAAACCTTCACGGCAATAGCCTACCAAATGAGTCAGGTTTTAACCCGACCATGATTGCCAAGCGAGATGGCAAACTGCTTCCATGGTGAATTTTGAAGCTGAACCCGTGGTGATCGCTCCTGACGAAGTCTTAGCCGCCTCGGAGCAAATTGCAGATGGCGACCCCACAACCGAAACAATCTCTGAACCGGCCAAGGTCATGCGCATTGGCTCAATGGTGAAGGTGTTGCTCGATGAAGTTCGAGGGGCGCCGCTTGATGAGAGTGGACGAGTGCGGTTGAAAGAAATCTACGAGCAGTCGCTCGCTGAGCTGCGCTCTGCCATCAGCGATGACCTCGTTGCTGAACTTGACCGCATGGTGTCGCCATTTGGGCAAGAGACCCCGTCTGACGCTGAACTGCGCATTGCCCAAGCCCAACTCGTTGGCTGGCTTGAGGGCCTGTTCCACGGCATCCAGGCAACCCTCGTGGCGCAGCAAATGGCTGCCCGGGCACAACTTGACCAGCTTCGTTCGCGGACCTTGCCGCAAGGCGACGCTGACGCCCCCGGTCGACCCGGGAATTACCTGTAGTTCTTGGAGGCCCCCGCCGCGACCGCGCAAGGTCGCGCTATGGTCGAATCACTTGGCTGCAACTCAGCCAGCGACCAAATTCAACCCCAAAGGGAGCGGCAGTGCCGTCGAGTTTTACCCACCTGCATACCCACACCGAGTTCTCGATGCTCGACGGGGCAGCTCGAGTCGATGCACTCGTGGCAAAGGCAGTGGCTGATGGAATGCCCGCTCTTGGCATCACCGATCACGGCAACATGTACGGCGTCTTGGACTTCTACAAAGCTTGTCGCAAAGGTGGCATCAACCCCATCATTGGCACCGAGGCCTATATGGCGCTCGAATCACGCCATGAGCGCCCGGTTCGCCGGGGCAAGGTCGACGATGGTGGTGGCAACGCTGATGGCGGAGAAAAGCTTTACTACCACCTGACGTTGTTGGCTGAGTCGACGCAGGGCTATCGCAACCTGCTCAAGTTGTCGTCAAAGGCTTACCTTGAGGGCTACTACTACAAGCCAAGACTTGACTGGGAACTGCTTGAACAGCACCACGAAGGCATCATTGCCACCACTGGTTGTCTCGGAGGCGTCGTGCTGCAAGCCCTCTTGAACGACGACATGGAAGAAGCCAAGCGCAGAGCAGCTCGGCTCCAAGATATTTTTGGCCGAGACAATCTGTTTGTTGAACTCCAAGACCATGGACTCGCCGAGCAGAAAAAGACCAACCCCATGCTGGTTGAACTCGCCCGGTCCATTGGAGCGCCGCTGCTTGCGACCAACGACAGCCACTACACCGATGAAGCCGACCACGTTGCCCACGACGTCCTGCTGTGTGTCCAAACCGGAGCGCTGCTGTCTGATCCCAATCGCTTCAAGTTCGATGGCCATGAGCACTATTTAAAGACCGCTCAAGAGATGCGGGCCATGTTCTCTGAACTCCCAGAAGCGTGTGACAACACGCTGTGGATTGCTGAGCGTGCCAATGTTGAATTGGAACTGGGCAAGCCTTCACTGCCCGAATTCCCAGTGCCAGATGAATTCACTGGCGACACCTACGAAGAGCAAGCGGCGAAGTACTTGCGCCACCTCACCTACGAAGGTGCACATGTTCGCTACGGCGTAGAGCTCCCGGCAGTGGTGATTGACCGCCTCGACTTCGAGTTGAAGGTCATCTCCGATATGGGCTTTGCTGCCTATTTTCTCGTGGTGTGGGACCTGATCTGCTTTGCCAAGCGAGCCAAGATCCGCGTGGGACCAGGTCGTGGTTCTGCTGCTGGGTGTTGCGTGGCGTATTGCTTGAACATTGTCGATCTTGACCCGATTCGCTACGACTTGCTGTTTGAGCGATTCTTGAACCCGGGCCGAAAAGAGATGCCCGATATCGACATGGACTTTGACGAGCGCTACCGCGGTCAAATGATCAAGTACGCGGCCGAGCGATACGGCGCTGACCACGTGGCCCAAATTGTGACCTTCTCCACCATGGGCGCAAGAGCAGCCGTTCGAGATGGTGCTCGGGTGCTCGGTTTCAGCCCCCAAGATGGCGACCGAGTAGCCAAGGCAATGCCGCCAGTGGTGATGGGGCGCTCAACGCCACTTCAGGCCTGTTTAGAGCCAACTGAAGAACATATGGATGGCTACCGAAGCTCAGGTGAGCTTCGGGCGATGTATGACAACGACCCCATTGCTCGCCAGATCATTGACGTGGCAAAAGGCCTTGAGGGTTTGCGTCGACAAGATGGCATCCACGCAGCAGCGGTCGTGATTACAAACGAACCACTGACGGAGTACTTGCCCATTCAGCGCAAGCCAGATTCGTCAGGCAATCACGAGAATTCACCCATTGTCACCCAATATGAAATGGGCGGGGTGGCAGAACTTGGCCTGCTCAAGATGGACTTCCTTGGCCTTCGCAACTTGTCGGTGATTGAACGAGCACTCGACATGATTGAAATGGACACGAACACGCGACCAGACATCGACCGGGTTGAGCTCGATGACGAAAAGGTCTACGAGATGCTTCGTCGAGGTGACTCCATTGGCGTGTTCCAGCTTGAATCACCACCCATGCGAGCGCTCATTCGCGCACTGGCTCCAACTGACTTTGATGACATTGCCGCCCTCATTGCCCTCTACCGGCCTGGCCCAATGTCGTCGAACATGCACTACGAATATGCCGACCGGAAAAATGGTCGCAAGGAGATCAAGTATCTCCACCCTGACCTCGGTGAAATCTTGGGTGGCAACCAAGGGCTCATGATCTACCAAGAGTCCATGATGCGTGTTGCGCAAAAATTTGCTGGCTACACCTTGGAAGAAGCGGACAACCTCCGCAAAGCGTGCTCGAAGAAGGACCGAGTCCTTCTCGCCTCACACCGTGAAAAATTTGTCCATGGCTCTGAAACCCAAGGGTACGGAGCGAAAATTGGCGAGCAGTTGTTCGATGAGATTGAGCCCTTTGCCGACTACGCCTTCAACAAATCCCACTCGTATGGTTACGGCCTCGTCACCTACCAGACAGCGTGGTTGAAGGCCAATTATCCCGTGCAGTATTTCGCTGCGTTGTTGACCAGTGTCCGAGATGACAAGGACAAGACGGCGGTCTATTTGGCTGAATGTCGAGCCATGGGCATTGATGTGTTGGTCCCTGACGTCAATCGCTCGTTGTCTGATTTTGCTCCAGCAAAAGATGAAAACGGCAACATCTTGCATTCGATTGTCTTTGGTGCTGCAGCGATTCGAAATGTTGGCGAGAACCTCGTTGAGCGCATTGTGGCTGAACGATCGGCAAATGGCCCCTTTGTTGACGTCTTTGACTTTTGTCGTCGAGTTGATCCCATGGTGCTCAACCGCAGGGCAATGGAAAGCCTCATCAAGGCGGGTGCCTTTGACACCATTGGGCACCCTCGTCAAGGACTCGCCCTCGTCATCAACGAGATCATTGAGCGGACTTTGGAAGTGCGTCGCAACTTAGACGTCGGCATTGTGACGCTGTTTGCCGCAGCGGCAGAAGAGCGCGGCGATGCCGCCGACGAGGCGAAATGGGCGGGGACGGTTCTTCCTATTCCCGACACGGAGTTTGAAAAAACCCAACGGCTCAAGTTTGAAAAAGAGATGCTCGGCCTCTATGTCTCAGATCACCCACTTCGTGGTCTTGAAGGTGCGCTTGCTCGTCACGTCGAGATCACCCTTGGTGACCTCAAAGACATGGCGGCTGAACCTGGCCACCAAGAGCAGGCCTTTGTGAAGGTGGTGGGTGGGGTCGTCACCAACCTTGACCGTCGCTTCACCAAACGCGGTGATCTCATGTGTTCGTTTGTGTTGGAAGACCTGAATGCCTCAATGGAGGTGATGTGTTTTCCAAAGATGATGGAGGAGTTCGGTCACCTCATTGAAGACGACGCCATTGTGGTCATGAAGGTCCGAGCGGACTTTCGAGAGGATTCCCCGAAGCTCATGGTCATGTCGGTCAGCCGGCCAGAACTTGAGGGATCAACGCTCAATTTGTTGAAGATTGCCCTGCCGCTCAGTCAGATGAGCAATGACTTAGTGTTGAGGTTGAAGGCAATGTTTGGCGAATGTCCTGGAAGCACCCCAGTGCAACTCGTCGTTGGTGACAAGGTGATTCAGTTGCCTCCAGAGTTCAATGTTGACCCCCGAGCGGTCATTGGCGAGGTGCGGACCCTCCTCGGTCCAAACGCCCTTGTGCACTAGTCTCACGGCCCTCGGAGAGCAGGCCTCGCTCGTGGCTCTAGAATGTAACCATGCCAATTGTCGTGACTACGAAGGATGCCTCGTCGCTCTCTGAAGAAGAGCTCGGTGAACTGGCAAATCTCTGCGTCGATCGTGTCCCTGCCTACGATGTCGAGCATCTGACGCTCGAACGCGACAAATGGGTTCTCGTCTCGCTCGCTCGTGAAGGCACGAAGTTGCGCGGCTACTCGTTTTGCACCTTGGAGCGCATTGGTGGAACGCCATCGCTGCTCGTTGGACTTGCCCTTGTTGACCGAACAGCCAAGGCTGAATCGACCATCCGGGCCATCATGGCTGACCAGTACCGTCGTGCACTACTCGCATTCCCTGATGAAGATGTGTTGCTCGGCACACGGCTTTTGTCCATTGACGGCTTCCGGGTCTTTAACCCACTGACTGACGTCGTGCCGCGTCCTGGCCACAAGCCATCGGGTGAAGAGCGTGCCTGGGCTCGGCGGTTGGCCAAGCGTTTTGGAAATGAAAAGGGTCTTGATGATCGCACCTTTGTGGTCCAGCCTTCTGGTTCTGGACCCGTTGGCGGCATTGACTTCGTGTTTCCAAAAGCCAAGGTTGATCCTGCTTTTGCAGAATTTTTTGCTGAGTTAGCTGAAGGTTCCCAAAAGCGCCTCGTGGCCTTTGGCTGGGCCATGGCTGAAGATTTAGCTTCAGGCAAAGTCGCGAAGTAACTCCTTCTCGCTAGTTGCGAGGAAGCAGTGCACTGACCACTTTGTAGCAGTGACCGTCGCGAGGCTTGCTGAGGCCGGTCAACAGATACCACGGTCGAAACCCAAGAGCGGTAGCGAGTTCTTTTCCGGCCAAGCGTTCTCGACGCGCAGCGTCTAAGACTCTGCGGCCAATGGGCCCATCCATGGGCATCCAGACGTCTTCTGAACCCCAACCAAAGCGCACCCACGTTGAGTCGTCACCTCGACGACGAAGCAACTGCGGTCCACGGTTTGGCGTAATGAGTGTCACCGATGGGTAGTCGCCCCGCAGTTCCCAGTAGGGGGCCGAGGTGCCACGAAAACCAAAGAGTGAGCCATCGTGGGGAACGGCCAACTCGGCCAACAGCGGTCGCACTGGTCGTCCGCGAAACGTCCCAACTTTGCGGGGCAGATCAGTGACCGTGATGGCTTCTGGGTGCGCCGGGTCGTTTCGCTCTGGATCCTCTGCGACGTCAACCTCAACAATGTCGAAGGCTTCAAGGTCTGGCTCGTAGTCACCTGGCCACGGAACCCGAAGGCGCGCCAGTGCGCCAGAGTCGAGGTCAACCACGATGGTGTCGTCATGGGTTGCGGCGAGAACCACCATGGTCAAGTGTTCGCCGCCGGACACGTGAAGATGTCCAGATCGCCGATGCGTGTTGGAAGAACGTCCCCCCACGAGTTCGGTGAAACGTTTGGTTGGTTGGCTCAGGTTCAACTCCACGTGTGCATTCTGCCCTAGTGGGCAGCCCTCAGGCCAAGACCCTCGCGAAGCATCTTTTTGAGTTCATCTGGAGAGGTGAGCGGGAGCGAGCAGGTGCCACCGCGACACACATACGCCAGACCTTGTTCGCGGCCGGCAAACAGCGAGGTCGCCAGAGGTTCGCCATGGGCAATGACGAGACCTGGCGTGAAGGTGGCCTCTGCTGCGCTGAGCAGGTCTCCCCGAGGTCCTGGAACAACGAGTTCACTGCGCAGTGCTGCGTCAATGACGCCAAGGGTCATGTCGGCAACACTGGTTGGCTGGACGGAAACAATCGCTCGAGCACGCTCAACGAGGCGCTCTGCAGCTTTCGTGAACCGGCGGTCTTCACTGAGTGCGCCAAGGCGAGAAAAGGCGCGCATGGCTACCGAGTTGGCTGAAGGTGTTGCTGAGTCAAAGACATCTTTCACGCGAACAAGCACGGTTGGCGCATCGTGCCCCGTCGTGAACAGGCCACCTCGAACCACATCAATATTGGTCTCGTCAACGTCGCCATCCCAAAAGCCTCGCAGCAGCGCGTTGCCCACTTCAACAGCTTGTCCAAGCCATTCGGGCTTCGCGTTCAGTTCATAGAGTCGGGTGCAGGCATCAACCAGCCAGGCATAGTCTGCGGCTCCAGCGAGACCGTCTGCTTGACCAGCGGCGTAACTGCGCAGCAGTCGTCCATCTGCTCTCGTGTGCAGATGAAGACAAGAGCGGACAATTCGCTCAGCTGCTTCACCAAAACGCTCATCGCCGAGAATCTGGGCTGCTTGGACCAGGGCTGAGGCGAACATGGCGTTCCACTCGAGAATGATCTTGGTGTCAATCTCGGGTTGAATGCGTTTCCGGCGGGCAGCCAACAGCGAGAGTCGAACACGCTCGATTTGTGGGCTGCGCTTGAGTGAAGCACCGAGCGGTCGGTGCACAATGGAGGCACCTTCAAAGTTCGAAGTGCCACCAAGGCAGTAGTACTCGAGGGCATCTTCTAAGAGGGCTTCATCACCAGTTGCGGTGAGGGCTGCACGAACGGTTGTCTCGGTGAACACCGCATGCGAGCCTTCTCTGCCATCGGCATCTGCGTCGTGTGAGCCATAACAGGCGTCTTCGTCTGCCCACAGTTCGCCTAAGACATAGTCAAGGGTCTCTCGAGCAATTTGGGCGTAGTCCTCGTTGCCCGTGAGGACAAAGCCGTGGAGATAGGCAACTGCCAACATGGCTTGATCAGTCAGCATCTTCTCAAAGTGCGGCACGAGCCACTCTTCATCGGTTGAGTAGCGGGCGAAGCCGCCGGCCAAGTGGTCATAGAGTCCACCAGCGGCCATGGCGTCAAGTGAGACCATTGCCATTGACAGCGCTTGGTTGTCGTCCAGCGTGACCGCAGCAACGAGACAGAGTTCAATGAGCGAAGGCCTTGGGAACTTTGGTGCAGGACTGAAGCCGCCCCAGGTTCCATCAAAGCGCTCAGCCAATTCCTCCATGGCATGGGTTAACAGCGCACGGGGTTGAATGTCGTCGTGTGATGCTGCTTTTTCGGCCAAGTCTTCAGAGAAGTTGGCCTCGGTCGCGACGGCCTTGTAGAAGGTATCGGCTCGCTCTTCAATTTCTTCACGACTCGTGGTCCACGCATCGGCGAGCGAGGTGATGACTCGAGTAAACGAAGGGACCCCTGGCCGGTCATTTGGTGGGAAGTAGGTGCCGGTGTAAAACGGTCGGCCATCTGGTGTGGCAAAGACTGAGTTTGGCCAGCCGCCGTGGCCGTGTTGAGCCTGAGTTGCAGCCATGAAGGTTGCGTCCAAGTCGGGTCGTTC
>CANGPX010000003.1 GCA_947456095.1 Acidimicrobiaceae bacterium | reverse complement strand
GCGAAGGTTGCTCCACTGACACTGACTGAACCAGAGAAGGCCAAGTTCCAGTTGTCTTTGTCTTGGTAGTTAAACGTTGCTGCCAGGTCAGCAGACCCAGCAACCGTGACCTTGGCTGAACCGCTGAAATTGGTGAAGCCAGCGTTGTAAGTGAAGGTAGCAGAACCAGAAACTTTGGTTCCACCACCGAGAACAAGCACACCTGGATTGCTCGAATCAGTGCCGGTTGTCAGCGTGATTCTCCCTGAAATTACACCGTTCGTTGACGTGATCGAACCAGAACCAGACAGGGAGCCAACGGAACCAAGTTCCACCGTGCCCGAGGCACTAAGGGTCCAGTTGCCCGAATTGGTGTAATCAAGAGCTGCCTTGAGAAGGACTGAACCAACTCCGAGTTCGAAGAAGCCAGATATCGAGGCTGATGATCCCGTCACATAGGAAAGAGACACCTTTCCAGTCAAGGTCACTCCACCACCGAGGTTGAGTGGCGCTGGGCTCGCTGGGTTTGAACCGGTTGACAAGATGATCGCTGCAGTGACAACACCACTCGCCGAACTCACTGAACCCGATGCATAGAGGGATCCAATTGAGCCAATGCTCATCGTTCCGCTCGTGAGAGTGAGCGACCAGGTGGAGCTGCTGGCATACCGGAGTGAACCAGCCACGGTCAGGCTGAAGTCTCCAACGCTGATGGAAGCAGAGAGGTTGTTGATCTCAATTGAAGAGTTAGTCGACGAAGCTGGGTCGACATCACACGACGGTCCATTACAGAACGTTCCTGACAATGAGAACACCACGCCACTAATCGCCAGCGTCGACGAGGGTGCAATAACGAACGACCAATCGGAAGAACTCTTGTAGTTACCAGCAGAAATCGTCAGGTTGAAGCATGGGCTCGGTGACGACGCTGTGCAGACAACTGGCGTAGTCCCACCAGAGTTCACAAAAAGCGTTCCCGACAGACCAGCGATGTCAAAGCCGCTGTCAGTCTTTGAAATCGTTCCCGAGATCGACGACAGACCAAAAGTTGTACCGCCGCTAATGAACGAGCCAGTGACGTCCGTGAGGGCAATTGTCCAATTCGCTGATCCGTCTTCGCTCATTGAGCCAGCAACGTTGAGTTGGAGTCCGTCGACCGTGATTGAGCCAGAGATCGTGAAGTTCCAGTGAGTCGAGTCGAGATAGTTCCCGTCCTCAACCTTGAGTTCGTAGGTCTTGCCACCACGAGTGAAGGTGACCGAACCACTCATGTTCGTGTAGGTGGTCACTCCATTTGAAGTGGTCGCTGTGCCAGTGCCGGTGAAAATTGCACCCTCAATGGTGAAGGTAACGGTGAAGGTGCCTTCGTAGGTGACGACGCCCTTGACGCTCTTGATCCAACTTGCACCTGGGTTGATGTCGATTCGCCAGTTGTCGGAATCGGTATAAACGATGTCGGCGGTGTAGCTGTTCCCACCAAAAGAGACAGAACCATGAGCGGTGAACGACACACTCGCGTCCGAGGCAACTTGAATGTCCGCGGAAACAGTGAAGGAAATACCGAAGTAGGAACCAGCCAACGAAGCCTTCAGCGAACCGGTGACTACGCCGCCAACAGACGACAACGAGCCACTGGTGAGGGTTGCTGTCATACCAAGGAAGGTCAGTGAACCCTTCATCTCGATCAGCCAATTCGATGAATCCTCGAATGAGATGAAACCAGTCAAGGTATTGCCATTGAAGGAAACGGTGACTGCGCCTGCGAAGGTGAATGGTGTCTCGGCGTTTGCATCAAAGGTGCCGGTCACTTGACCCGTGACGAAGAAGCCGGAGAAGTTCGTGTCGAGGAAGCCGCTGAAGGTGCCGGTCAGGTTGCCCTGAGCGTTTGTGACCGAACCCATGAGGTCAATCGAGGTCGAGCCAAGCAACAAGGTGCCGCTGGTGATCTCAAGGGACCAGTTGTCTTGGTTGGTGTAGATCCCCGAGACCGAAGCGAGGACTGGACCAAGGGCAAGGTCACCGGAGAACTCAACAAAGATGGCGCTGTTCTCGTTCGTGATTCCTACGTGAGCACTCACCAACGTGATCGAGCTCGCGAGTTGGAGGTCGATTGCGTCAGCGCTGACGAACCAGTTGTTTTGGTCGATGTAGGTGAAGGCGACGGTGAATGATGAGGAGCCGAGCGTGAGGGTTGCGGTTCCGGTGTAATCAGTTCCATTGAAACTGACCAAGATGTTGGTGAGCGAACCATTGATGAAGAGGATCTCCGAGGGGGGACCTCGTTCGGACATTGGCGTGATCTCATCGGAAGTTTCCGGACCGAAGCCATTCGCGTTCTGTGCGCTCACGGCGAAGCGATAGCGAACTCCGTTGGTCAGTCCATCAATAGAGCATGAGCCTTCACTCGAACGACACGTTCCTACGAGACTTCCACTGGGATCGTACGCATTGACCCAGTACCCAAGGATTGAGCTTCCGCCATCATCGAGTGGAGGATTCCACGAGATGGTGACATATCCATCACCAGCTTGGAGCGAGATCGACTGTGGTGCGAGGGGAACGTCAGAGGTGGTGGTGGCATTCACTTCGGCTGGCGAGCCCACACTTGCTCCGTTTGCCGCCACGACGACGACGAGATAACTCGTGGTGCGGTTCAGTCCGGTCAGGATGCAACTGAGTTGAGTGGTTACGCACGAAGCAACGACAAGACCGGTCAGGGGATCAATGGCAGTGGCAGTGTAGAAAAGTGTTGATCCTCCGCCGTCATTGAGCGGCGCCGACCACGAAACCTGAATGAATTTTACTCCAGTGATGGTCTTCACATTCGTTGGAACACTTGGTGCATCCATCGTGAACGACACAGAGGTCGAGTCTCCAACGAGGAGTTCACCATTGATTGCTTGCACCGCAACGGTGTAGCCGGAGCCGTTCTGGAGTGGGATCACACAGTCTGTCGTGTCGCAATCGAATTCAAGGAGTACTACTTTCTCGCTGTCAGTAACGACGAGGTGGTAGAGCGAAATTGGAGAACCGCCGGTAAATGTGGGTGGAGTGATGTGGATCGTGACCGACCCATCGCCAACTTCAGCGGTGACGGAAGTCGGAGCGTCCGGTGCCACAACGGTGGGCGCTCCTAAATTGATCGTTGCAGCGTAAATGAATCCATCGCTTGCCGAACGAACAATTGCGGTACACACATGACTCGTGGCACACGAAAGTGCTTGGAAGGCAACTGATCTCCCCGGGAGGAAGTCCACGGCTGTGGTCCAAACACCACGGTGCTTTTGCAGGCTGAAGTGCACAGGTGTTTCGCCGCTGTAGGCAGTCCCAAGAACAATGCACTCCCCATCGGAGATGCATCGGGCAGCGTCAAGACCAACGTTCCAAAGACCTGAGAGGTACGGACTCAAACTCGATGGGGTGCCCCACACCCCACCGATCTCCTGCACTTCGTACGGCCCACCCTCGTGGAAGGCATCGTCGAAGAACAAGGTGCAATTCCCTAATGAACGGCAACTTATTCCCCGTGGAACTGGGTAGATACCTGCGTCAACACCGCTGATATCTATCACTTGCCCTGTTTGCCAGATGTTGTTGTCGCCGAGCGTGACAGAGAACAAGTTCAACCCACCGCCATCGGGACGCCAACCGAAGCCAACTGCAGTGCACGACGTGAACGAGGTGCACGAAATGGTGATGACATTGGATTCAAGTAAGCCGAAGGATTGGTAGGGGGCAATGACGGCGTCTTGCCACACTCCATTGATCTCATCAAGAGAGAAGCTGCCAACCCCACCGCTCCAGTAGCCAAAAAAGAGATGACAGTTCAGCGCGTCGGCACACCACGCTGCATTGGGAAGTCCAGTGAGCGAGGTCCCTGGAACGGGAAGCTCCGTAACGTCGGCCCAGACCCCATCTGACTCAACTCGCTGAACCATCTTTGGCCCATACGCATCAAACCCGAATCCAAAGGCGAGGCAATTTTGAGCATCGGCACACCACAACGAAGTCATGACTGTCCCAGTGATTTGGCCACCACTCGCCGATCCAATGAGCGAGTCAGTCCACGTAACAAACGGCACGACCGAAGCCGACGGTGAAGAAGGTTCTGATGACCCGACGGCATTGGTCGCAATGACCACGACGATGTAGGACTCACCATTTTTCAGACCAGTAATCCTGCACGACGTTACCGAGGGGTCCTTCGGGCTGCAGGAGTTCCCATCTCCTTTGCCTCCGGGGTTCGTCAGATCTGACGCAGTAACGGTGTATCCAGTGACCGGGGACCCGCCATCATCACTCGGTGGGCTCCAGCTCACCAACACTTGGCCATCTTGGGCAGTGACGATCACTGAAATCGGCTGAGCGGGAGCGGTGGCGAGATACGTTTCCGAGTCGAGCACCGTGACCGAATTGTCAGCAATGCTCGAAACGTAGACCGTGTTCGTCGTCGGGTTGACCCCAATTCCGGTCGGACCCAACCCCACAGAGACGTTCTTGACAGAGTTGGTCGCTCCGTCGATCACTGAGACGGTATTTGCTCCGTTGTTGGCAACAAAGATGGTGTTGGTCGATGAGTTGACTGCCACCTCATAGGGGTAAGGACCAACAGCGATCGTGTTCGTAACTACGTTGGTTGACCCGTTGATCACCGAGATGTTGCTCGAAGTGACGTTCGAGACGTAGACGGTGTTCGTCACCAAGTTGACATCGAGTCCAGAGGGACCCTGGCCAACGAAGATGGTGTCGGTGACCAAGTTGGTTGCTCCGTCGATCACCGAGACGGTGTTTCCGTTCTGATTCGCCACGTAAAGCGTGTTGGTCACGGGGTTCACCACGGCAGCAAATGGGTTGAGGCCAACAGAGATGGTGGCGGTAACGAGGTTGGTCGACCCGTCGATCACCGAGACGGTACTGTCGACAATATTGGCGACGTAGATGGTGTTGGTCGAGGGGTTGACCGCAACACCGATTGGCTCCGCACCGACCAAAATCGTGTCGGTGACGAGATTCGTTACTCCGTTAATCACTCTGACCGTGTTGTCGTACTGGCCGGTCACATAGATGGTGTTGGTCACGGGGTTGACCGCAACAAAGTAGGGGTGATTCCCCACCGCGAGAGTTGCGGTGACGGTGTTGGTGGCTCCGTCAATGACCGACAGGGTGTTGTCCCAGTTGACGACGTAGATGGTATTGGTCAAGGGGTTAACGGCAAGTCCAAAGGGATTCGTTCCCACCGAAATGGTGGCGGCTACTGACCATTTCGTCACTTCGATGTTGAGGGGTGCTGCAGGGCTGATCTTCACCGCTCCTCGGTGGTTCGCACTTGATTGCGTTGGGGAGGCCACCCCTTGGTGTTTCGTCTTTGCTGGCTGTTTGGCTGGAACGACATTGACGAGAGAATCTGGCTTTGAAGGATCAGTCAGATTCACGAGTGCGAAGTTGGCTCCTTGAGCGCTGCCATCAACTGCTTTACCGAGTGCACCGACCACACCAAAGCCAGGCTTCGCATCTGCGTCAGCAATGAGCGGAAACAGAAGTTCGGTGGTGTTGCCGCCAAACAGTGGGTCAGGGTGCTTACAAGAGATTTCCCCACGACCGCCAGGGCATGTCCAACCATGAGACGACAGCGCAGCCATTGAGGTCTGCTTTGGCAAGTACAGCTTCACCGTGAGACCAGAAGCGCCATTGTCGCTCGACTGCATTCTCACCCGAATGGGACGCGTGCCACCGAGGTTGATTGCCTGGCCACCGACCGCATCGACGGTGAGGGCGAGCGAAACCTTGAGCGAACGCTGCACCGTGATCTCGTTGTCGATGTTCTGACCAGCTTGTTGGCCCATGGGGTTTGCGACAACAAATGCCGTTTTCCACTTGAGCACGACCGAGGGTTGGTCACCGAGTTCTCGAACTCCACTCGCAGCGACATAACGAATGAGCAGGGTTGCTGAGTACTTCCCTGGGGTAATTGGTGGGCCCGAATAGGCGCAGGTCGGAGATGCACTCGTTGCACCACGGCAGTCCCAGTCGTCTTTCGACAAGTTCTCCCACTTTTGCGAGAGCCCTTGAGGAAGAACATTGGCCAAGACGGCAACAGGAGCAGATGCTGGGGTCACCGTGGTCGATGATCCTTGATTCTTGAGAGCGAAACTCACCACTCCAGTCTCATTCAGGCCAATGGGCTGGAACGGGGAGTGGGCGACGACAAGATCTGGCAGTTGGTTCTCAACAACATTGACCGGAACCATTGAACTTGCCGCATCCGTACCGGGAAGTGATCCGGTGGCCGTCAACGATTCACCCTGCAGTGATCCAACGGCGAGATGGTTCTCCACAGACACCACGACGAAAAAGCCGCGACGGGTCGGTTCAGCTGTCGGAGACAGCGCAGGAGTACCAGCTTCGACCTTCACCCGCAAGGTGCATGACCGAGAGTTCGCTGAGGCGGTGGAGCACTTCCAATCACGCTTGAGCTCAGCTTTGGTCGCTAAGTCATACGTCCTGAGCTTCACCACACGCACCCCTTGCGGCAATGCGAGATCGAGATGGGCAATACCGCGTTCGCCGTCAAGCAGATCAACGGGGTAGGTCATGCCAATAGCAAAAGCATCTTGAAGATCAGCGTGGAGACTCAGACTCGAGATGGAGGCACCATGAAGATCGACCACATCAACCTTGGTCAGCGGAGGCTGAAGAACTCCTGCTTCAGCAACGGCAACAAGGCCTGTAGACAGCAGGAGCGAGGTGGCCACCAGGGTCTGAATTGCCTTTGCCAGCAAGCGTTCCCCGAACGCTCGGGGCGCAGAGCGCTGGCTGGCTACAGACATAGCGGTCAACGTAACACTCAAATTGTGCGCTTAACGAGGGAATCTCCGATTCACAGCAGAGAACTTTTCTAGAAGTTCGCCCTCGGACACTAGAAGAGTTTTCTAGAGAATTTCTTACCGAAAAAATGAGGAACAAACGCGAAATTGACGTTTTGGTCGGTAGGGTCAACACCTATGCATCTTGGACCTCACGCTCAAACGAGACCTTTGATTCGGAGTTTGGCCCGTCTAATCGTGATCGCCTCCTTGCTCGCCGGATTTTTGATGATGGGCGGACGATCGGCCCAAGGGGCCACCGGCTTCCGATTCATTCCTTCTTCTCTGCCAACTTCTGGACCAACAACAGTCGAAGCAGTCGCATGCACGCCAGAGACCGTTTGCGAAGCCGTTGGGACGCTTTCAACAGGGAAAACAACCATTTTCCGTTCAGCAAATGGTGGCATTTCCTGGGGTCGCCAGAACGTACCGAACACAGTTTCTGACCTCTCGTCAATCTCGTGTCCAACCACCGAGCGCTGCGCCGCGGTTGGGGGATCTGCAGCAAACAGCGGCACGGCGACCTTTACGCAAAATAAAGGAGTGACGTGGTCGCCGGTGAATCTTCCCAGCGGAACTGGTCTTCTTTCTGGAGTTGCCTGCCCTACTGCACTCCTGTGCACGGCAGTAGGTTCGTCGAAATCAGGGAAATGGCTGATTTTGCAATCAAGTAACGGTGGAGCTTCGTGGTCAGTCCGTTTCTCACCAACTACCTATGGAATCTTGACTGGACTGAGCTGCTCAACCGAATTGTTTTGCATGGCAATTGGCTACATGGCTGACAACACAGGTGCTGAACGAGTTGCCGGGATCACGACTTCTGATGGCGGTCAACGGTGGGTCCAGATGGCCGCTCTTGCGGAAAAACTTCATGAGGTGCACGCCGTCGCATGCAACCGAAACGTGATGATCACAACCTGTGTCGTCGCCGGACAGAAGTCTGCTGCGCTCGGAGGTGGCATCTTTGTGTCGTCAACACGGGGAAAGAGTTGGGTTGACCGCTCACTTGGTTCTCGTTTGGCAAACGCCACATCGGTGGACTGCACCTCGTCGCTCAACTGCCATCTCGTTGGAGCGACGTCAACAGGAAAAGCCGCCTCGTACTTCACGGGAAATGCTGGAACTTCTTGGGATCCGGTCACCGTACCGAGCACTGCTTCAGCGTTGCAGGGTATTGGCTGTGCCACGGCTGGACGCTGCGTTGCCTTCAGTCAGCAACAAATTCCAACTGGGTCTCCAGGGGTTTACCGGTCCTAGCGGGCAAAGCGTGGGTCTCCGGCGAGACCACTGTCTTCGAGCAACTCATGCGGCAACTGCATGGGCACGCCGAGAACAGCCAGCGTGGCTGGAATGGCTTGCTTGAGCCACAGTTCGCGGTTTTCAAGCGTTGCCTCAATTGCACCGAGTCCAAGCGTCATACCGTGGAACCACGCAGCAAAGGCAAACCCGTCGACGAACTCAGCGACGAAACCCCTTACTTTCGCCGCCTCAATTGCGGCCCCAATCGCCGTGAACATTGTGTGCTGCCTCGTAACGAGAGATGACAGGAGTGCTGGGTGATGGAGTGCATTGCCAGTGATCTTGATCCGAGTCTTTCGAATCTCCACAACTCGATCATCTCTCGCCATGCGCATGAGTTGACTGGCGATCCACGCTGCGAATTCCTCAACCGATGCAATCGTTCCAACATCGCTCAAAACACTTTGTTGTTCGCTGAGTAAGAGTTGGAGATAGCGCTCATCTTCAGCAGCAATGAGCAACGCTTCCCTACTGCCGAAGAAATGGTAGAGCGATCCGGTTGAGACCTTTGCCTCTCGCAAGATGCTTTCGATTTTCACCCCAGCGACACCGAACTGTTCAATGTGGTCCATCGCGACGGCCAAAATCTCTTCTGCAGTCTCGTTCCGCGGCTTATCCGGAGCCGCTTCTCGAGGAGCAGTTGAACGCGAGTGGCGGGTGCCTGGCATGGCAAAAGCCTAGTAACCACCGTGAATGTCTGGGACACGCGAGCAAAAGTTCACGATGTGCGCTTCCGGCTTGGTAGGTCGTTGAGCTGAGGAGCTGATTGCAACCCCCTCACCGCCAACTTGCGCAGTACGGTCAGTTGCACGCACGAGAGGACCGTCATGGCGAAGAGCAAACCCCAGCAACCGCAGATCTCTGGATCCCACAAGCCACCCACAACCCTGGCCTTGAGCGACGAGATCTATGAAGCAGAACTCCTGCGCCTCCAAACGGAATTCACCAAACTCCAAGAGTGGGTGAAAGCAACTGGTGCAAAGGTTGCCGTGCTGTTTGAGGGGCGAGATGCTGCTGGCAAGGGCGGAACGATCGCCCGGATCACGCAGTACACGAGTCCCCGCGTTGTTCGAATTGCCGCACTTCCGGCTCCTGACGAACGAGAGAAGACTCAGTGGTACTTCCAGCGCTACGTCGCCCACCTCCCCGCAGCCGGTGAAATCGTGCTGTTTGACCGGTCCTGGTACACACGAGCTGGCGTTGAACAAGTCATGGGCTTTGCCAACCGTGAAGAAGTGGAATTGTTCTTAGACCAAGCCCCGGCTTTTGAGAACATGCTGATTGATTCAGGCATCATCTTGATCAAGTACTGGTTCTCTGTCAGTGAAGCCGAACAAGAACGACGCTTCCAAGCACGACTGAAGAATCCGCTGAAGCGCTGGAAGCTCTCGCCCATGGACTTAGAGGCTCGTTCTCGTTGGGTCGAATACTCAAAGGCGAAAGACGAAATGTTCGATCTCACTGACACTGAGCGGTCACCGTGGATTGAAGTGCCTTCTGATTCGAAGAAGCACGCTCGTATTAACTGCTTGACACACTTGCTCGCACTAATTCCTTATGAAGACGTCATGCACCCACCAATTGAACTGAGTCCTCGCCCGACAAGCAACTACGAGCGCCCCCCAATGGATCGTTATACCTTCGTCCCTGATGCCGTCGCCAATCTGTTGAGCAAGGCAGAAAAGTCGTCGTAGTCACTTGACCGGGTCTCCATGATGAAAGCGGTCAAGACGTCAACTCGTCCAAGGTCAACGCCCAGGATTGAGCAGCCACAGCGTGAGCCTTGCGATCTTGGTCGTTATTCCACGCAAGGAAACGCCAGCGTGATCACTCGTTGAAGTGTTACCGACCCGTGGGTAACGTGTCGGCCAACTTCGGCGCTGTTTCTCGAAGACCCCTTGGCACTTCAAGGTGGTGAACACTCGGTCTCGACCAGGTCTTCAGTTGGCGAACAACGCTCAACTTTTTGACCGCGCCACTCGCGACCTTGGCCACGGAGTTGAGCAGTGCGTGAACTGTCCTTCAAGCAGGGTTCTGTCGACGCGGGGTTGAGCGAAAGGGTCTCGCACGAACGCCACCTTCTTTTCCCCTACCGTGATGACACCACCAACCTTCAGGAGATCTCCATGACCACTTTGCCAACAACAGGACATGCGCTCCGTTCAACCGTGACGAGCACAGGACAGCTTGAGTTAACTGTTGTTGAACAACCCGTTGCCGAACCCGGTGCAACCGAAGTGGTCATTCGCGTCGAGGCTTCTCCAATCAACCCCTCCGACCTTGGCCTCTGGCTCGCTGGAGCCGATGTCCAATCGGCCAAGACCACGTTGCGCGACGGTGTGCCCGTCGTCACCGCCGACATCGACGCCAAGGTTCTCTCCTCGCTCAAGGGCCGATTCAACGAGGCAATGGCCGTTGGCAATGAGGGCGCAGGAACAGTGATCGCTGCCGGAGCGTCACCGACCGCCCAAGCGCTTGTTGGCCGAACGGTCTCAATTGCCGGTGGATCAATGTATGCGCAGTATCGAACCGTTGACGCTGGTGCATGCCTCGTGCTCCCCGAAGGAACCCCCGCTCGTGACGGAGCGTCATCATTCGTGAACCCATTGACTGCACTCGGCATGGTCGAAACCATGCGGGCTGAGGGGCATTCCTCACTCATTCACACCGCAGCAGCCTCAAACTTGGGGCAAATGTTGGTGAAGGTCTGCCAAATCGATGACGTCTCGCTCATCAATGTCGTGCGTTCAGACGAGCAGGTGGCAACGCTTCGTTCACTTGGTGCAACGTATGTGCTGAACTCCACTGCTCCGGGATTTTTTGATGACTTGACCGCGGCAATCATGGAGACCGGCGCCACCCTCGCCTTTGACGCCACCGGCGGAGGAACGCTTGCCAGCACCTTGCTGTCGGCAATGGAAGCAGCGGCCAACGCACAACCCGGTGCATACAGCCGGTATGGATCAACCACCTATAAGCAGGTCTACATCTACGGCGGCCTGGACCGCGGCAAGACCATACTCACCCGGAACTTCGGCTTTGCTTGGGGTCTTGGCGGTTGGCTGCTCACGCCATTTCTCATCAAAGCTGGAGCGGAAACAATGACTCGCTTGCGGCAACGGGTGGCAGATGAACTCACCACCACCTTCGCTAGTCACTATGCCCACTCGGTGACCCTTGAAGGAGCGCTTCAACTCGACGCCATTGCCGACTACTCACGTCAAGCAACGGGTTCGAAGTATCTGATCACGCCACACGGCGCCTAACGCCAGCCGTTTCGAGCGGGGTCAATTACGGAAGTACGTCAGCCGGGCCAGGAACCGTGCCGCCGGTTTTTGCCATGAGTTCACGCAGCACCGCGCTCACCTTCAGGGCTGGCGGAGCGGAATCGTTGTGATGGGTCCGGCGTTGATAGAAGAACAATGTGGTCCTCAGGTCGTCAACGCTGACTTGGCCAAGTTGGCCATTCTCGGCGGCTTGATCAACTCTTTTACAAATGCCCGAGACTTTGCGAGTATCGCCCACCCGGTCGTAGGCATTCCAGGTCAGCGCGAAGTTGTTGACCTGAGGGAACCAGGGCGCCTCAGGATCCGGCACGCGAAACACCGGAGCAGAGAAATCAAAATGGTCGTCGTTTTCGAACTCCATGCGGTGAGTCCATCACAGGGCTGTCACACAACGGTCCCGGCGCACGAAGCACCGGGACCGCAGTAAGGCTTGGTTTTTGGGGTTTCCCCCAAGGGTTAAACCCGCTCGATGATGACCGCTGGGGCCATGCCGCCAGCAGCACACTGGGTGATGAGACCGTAGCGGCCACCAATGCGCTCAAGCTCGTCCAAGGCAGTACCAATCAGGATCGAACCAGTTGCGCCAATGGGGTGGCCGAGTGCAATGGCTCCACCGTTCGGGTTGACCTTCGAGCGGTCGAGTCCGAGGTCACGGATGGCCTTTTCAACGACCACGGCAAAGGCCTCGTTGATCTCGAAGGTGTCAATGTCATCAATCGTAAGGCCAGCTTTGGCCAAAACCTTCCGGATTGCTGGGCCAGGGGCATTCAGCATCAAGGTGGGGTCATCGCCAACGTTGGCTGTTGCAACCACGCGAGCGCGTGGCTTCCAGCCGTAGTCAGCAACCGCACGGTCGCTGGCAAACAGAATCGCCGCTGCACCATCAACCACACCTGATGAGGTGCCCGCGTGGTGAACGGGCTGAATGTCAATGTCTGGGTACTTGGCATTAATCGCCGAGCGCATGGTCGTACCACTGTCATCAAGGGCGAAGTCCATGAAGCCACCAAAGGCAGCCTCGAGGCTAGCCAAACGCTCAAGCGTCGTTGAGGGGCGTGGGTATTCCTCATGGTCAAGCAACAGCTCTCCAGCAAGCGAGTAGACCGGGACAAGCGAACGGTCAAAGCGTGCTTCAGCAATGGCGACTGCGGCACGCTGCTGAGACTCATAGCCGAGTTGGTCCAGCGCTTCGCGGGAGATTCCGTCCATCGAGGCAATGGCGTCAGCAGCGACACCTTGGTGCGGCTGGAAGTAGGCGGCACGGAGTTCTTCGTTGCCCATGTCGAGCAGGCCAATGCCAGGAGCGTGACGATTCGCACCATAGGTCGACATCATTTCGCAACCGCCCGAAATAATGACGTCTTCGAAGCCTGAGGCCACAACAGATGCACCAAGAGCAGCAGCGGTGATACCAGATCCGCAGTAGCGGTCAAGGGTCACACCCGATGCCTTGGTTGAATAGCCAGCAGTCAGCGCTGCCATCCGAGCAAGGTCACCACCTTGGGTACCGCTTTGGAGCGAAGTGCCAAAGATGATGTCGTCGACGATTGAGGTGTCCAGGTCATTGCGTTCTTTCAAGGCCTTCAGTACTGCAGCACCTAAGTGCTGTGGGTGAAGGTCGGCCAAGGCACCCTTGCCTTGCTTGCCAATTCCTCTTGGGGTCCGGCAGGCATCAATGATCCAAGCTTGTGACATGTTGCTCCTCTGTGAACGTATTTACCCAGCCCACGGTAGTCAATAGGCAGCGCGAACAAGAACTCTTGGCCAAACCCTCCCTCATGATTCAACAATGAGGTGCGACGATGAAGCGTGGCTTCATCAGCAAACTCCCCTCAACCCACAACAACGAACAGTTTCTTGAGTCGTGGACAACGGCTGTATGAACGTCTCCAGCAAGGTTTTGCCTTTACTGTCTGGAACCGCCTGCTTGATGTTGAGTTCTTTGATCGAAGCATTGCTTTGGCCGGCAAAGCCTTTGTTTCGTTCTTCCCACTCATCATTGTGGTCACGGCGTTTTTGCCAACCCATCTGCGAAACGCCGTCCTTTCCACCATGGTCCACCGGCTCGGCATCACTGGCCCCTCTCAGGCAAGTGTGAGTGATGCGTTTGCGAATTCAAGCCAAGTACGAAGTGCAACGAGCATCTTGGGGCTGTTGCTCACCATCATCTACGCGAGTTCGTTCACCACCGCACTTCGTCGAATGTATGTCCGGGTGTGGCGACGGCGGTCAGGTCGCGCTGTTCGTGCATATCTCTATGGCTCTATGTGGGTTGCGGGCTGCATTGCCTACATGGCCCTCGTTGGTGGTCTTCGGACTTGGCTCGGCAATGGTGTGATTCCGATTTCAATCTTCGTGGTCCTGTCCGTCTTAGGCTCAGCGCTGTTTTGGACCATGACGGCCTGGCTGTGCTTGGAGCGCGAAGTCAAATTCACCGTCTTGGTCGCGACCGGCACGATCACCGGTGCGTTGACCTTGGCCTACGCCTTCACCGCACAATTTTGGATGCCGAGCCAAATCACGTCCAATGAACTGCAATTCGGTTTCTTTGGCATTGCACTGTCGTTTGTGACCTGGCTGTCTGGCATTTCCATCTGTTTGCTCATTGGAGCAGCAGCAGGTGTCGTTGTTGTTGAAGCAGACGGCCTTCTCGGCCGTATTGCCCGCCTCGGGACTGAACATGTGCTCACGCCAACTGCGCAACCATTTCGCGTTGAAATTTGACCTACAGATCGCTCCTTAGCGAACCCGGGGCTTTTCGTTGCGACGCGGCTGGCTAATTGCCTCTGGCTCATTGCCGAGCAGTGCGTAGGCCAAGCCGTTTTGCAACGCAATCTGGCGAGGCATCTCGAGTGATTCCCAGATTGCTCGAACCGTTCCTTGGATCGCAATCGAATTACGGCCAGCAATCGACGCGGCGAGTTCCTTCGCTCGTTGTCGGAGCCGCTCGCGAGTCACCACTTCAGACACGAGGCCAATACGAAGGGCCGTTTCTGCACCAATGCGCTCTTCAGTGCCCATAAGCGCCCACCGGAGCACCTCACCAAGTGGCACACCACGAGCCAACATGCCAATGGGCTCTAATGCCGAGACAATGCCGACATTGGCATGTGGGTCAAAGAACTGTGCATCGTCGCTACAAATGATCAGATCTGCTTCATTCAAGAAGTACTGCGCACCACCGGCGCACAGTCCATGCACTGCCACAATGACTGGCTTCCACACCTTGTGGTGAAACTTTGGCGACAACATCACACCGGGGTCAATACTGTTCCAGCGATTTTGCGGCGTCAGCCATTCCATGTCCGAGGTGAAGTCAATGCCAGTACAAAATGCCCGGTCACCGTTGGCCTGAAGCACCGCCACGGCAATGTCATCTTGATCGCGTACCTGCTCCCAGGCCCACGACATTTCCTCTGCCATTTCCCGATGAAACGCATTGAGCGAATCGGGTCGATTGAGCGTGATCGTTGCCACACGGGCATCGACCTCGAAGGTAATGGCGGTGAGTTCCATGCTCGCATCTTGGCGCACGAGACCAGCACCTAGCAACGCCGAGCCACCACTCCCGTTGAACAAGTGCAACGGTGGCGTGCCAGAGGGTCACGCCATTCTGCAACGATGGAGATTTCTCCGACTCCAGATTTCGAGGATCTGCGCGTGCGACAACAGTTCTGGCGAGTGAAACGTCTTGGCATCGTTGGGGTCATTGTCGCCACCGCCTTGGTGGTTTCGCGGCCCGCTCAAGCCGAGATCTTCAACACCGTGCCGGCGATCATTTCCGTCCAAGCAGGTGACCACCGCGTCGCGATCTCTTGGACTCAGGTCGCGCCACGTGGGGCCGTGGCGCCAACCTATGTTGCCTCGACAAACCCAGAAAACGTTCGGTGTACCACCGCAACACCAAGCTGTGTGCTTTCGCCGCTTCGTAATGGCCAGCGCTATGACCTTGTCGTCAGAGCTATCTGGGGAACGACAAAAGGTGCACCTAGTCACTCAGCCAGCGTCATCCCGGCATCAGTGCCAGGGCCTCCGACCTATGTGGTGGCCACCGCTGGCGACCACGCGGCAACCATTTACTGGCAACAGCCCCATGGAGATGGTGGGCTCCCGATCACTGGCTACCGAGCAACGGTCACCCCTGGTGGGGCGAGTTGTACAACGCTTGCGGTCACTACCTGCACGGTTGTTGGTCTCAACCAAGGTCAACGCTTCACCGTCGCGGTCCGAGCGAGAAACGCCATGGGAGAAGGCGCCCCCTCACTGGCAAGTCCTGTCGTCCAAGCTGGCCTCGCTCCAGTGACTGGGGTCGCGGCAGAAGCCGCAAGGTTGAGCTCGGGCCTCGGGGCTGCGACCATTCACTGGAACAAAATCCCTCGGTCGAAGGTGACCTACATCGCTATGAGCAGTGATGGTCAGTCGAGTTGTGAAGTCCTTGACGAGACCTCTTGCACCGCAAGGGTGAACGGCCTTCGACCCGTCTCGTTTTCGGTCACGGGGTACACGGCCACTCCATCTGGCCTTCCACTGTCGACTCTTGCATCACTTCCTTCGGCAACACTGCCCGTGCGCGTGGTCGTCGTCCTCGCGGGTCAATCAAACGCCACTGGCGTTTCAGCACCAGGGAGCAACTTCCCCGCCATCTCGTTGTCGACAGAGGCAGACCAACTTGCTCGCCTTGCATGGAATCCCTTCGACTACTTGCCCGTGCCACGAAACGGCTGGTTGCCATTGTCGACTCCGCAAATCGCCGAAGGTGCGAGTGTGCCGAGTTTTGGCCCAGAAGTTGGCCTGGCGCGAACGATGTTTTTCGAAGGCCATCTCAGCCTTTCCGTCGTGAAAGTCACCTATGGAGGAACCTCACTCGCCCGGGGGTGGAATCCCGCCCGTCCAAGTGGACTCTTTGCCGAAATGATTCGGTTCACGAAACGGCAACTCGTGGCCGACCAAGGAGCAGGCGTCATTGATGTACTTCGCGGCTTTGTCTGGTTCCAGGGTGAAAACGATGCCCTCTCGTTGGTTGATGCAGCGAACTACTTGGACAACCTGACCGCGCTGATGAGCGCCACACGATCGGCGCTGCCTTGGGCAGAAGGAGCACGGACGGTGCTCATTGCGCAGTCCTCAGCCGCGTCCATCGCCAAGCGTGCAAGCTTTGGCCTTTGTTCTGACCCCACCTGTTCGCCAGAGCTCCTAGCCGATGCGCTTGTTCGAGCGGCCGATCAGCAAGTCGCGGCAACCTGGCCAGAGGTTAAACTCGTTGACTCGTTTGGCTACGCCAGAGCGAACGACGCCGTTCACCTCACTGGTGCAAGCGAACTCGCGATTGGCAGTGCCGTTGCCCGCGCACTCGGTTCAGCACTTGGACTTCGCTGAACCACCTCGAAAGCGGTCACACTGGTCGCTCACCAATGATCGATGCTCGCTCCATGATCCGGCGTTCCGGCCAGTAATCCGACAAGGCGAAGTGCTGACAAGCCCGGTTGTCCCAGAAAGCCACCGAGTCTTTCTGCCAACGGAACCGGCACTGGTATTCGAGTAATTCAGCTTGTGAGCTCAACAGGTCAATAAGTGCATTCGCTTCATCTTGTTCAAGTCCGACAATGGAGTCGGTGAAAAAGCGGTTCACATAGAGCAGCTTGCGGCCCGTTTCGCCATGGGTGCGCACAATCGGGTGAAGCACTGGTGGGAATTTCGCCCGCATGTCCGCCTTGGCGGCATCGTCAACCGAGTGGCCAAAGGCCTTGGTGAAATCGTGAATGGCGACCATGTTCTCGACCTTGGCTCGCAGATCTTCATCGAGTCCCTCATAGGCGGCATGCATGTCGGAAAATGCGGTGTCGCCACCAACTGGTGGGATGAGGATGGCGTGAAGGACTGCGGCGGCTGATGGGATTTCCCTCCACGAGACATCAGAGTGCCAGCCGTTTTCAAATCCGCCGACCTGGGATTCTTTTTCAAAGCGTACGAGCTCTGGCTGGGACGTATTTGACCCGTTGAAGGGGTGAATCTCGAGTTCGCCGAACTGGCGAGCAAAGGCGACATGGGATTCAGCCGTCAATGGCTGATCGCGGAAAAACAGGACTTTGAAGTCGAGTAGTGCTCGACGAAGCTCGGCAACAAGTTCTGACTCCATGGGTTTGGTGAGATCAACCCCA
Organism: Acidimicrobiaceae bacterium; assembly: GCA_947456095.1. Lineage (GTDB taxonomy): Bacteria > Actinomycetota > Acidimicrobiia > Acidimicrobiales > RAAP-2 > CAIQEU01. Next base: position 23,446 of record CANGPX010000003.1, on the reverse strand, counting down.
TCAACCTCACCTCCAATCGTTGCGCCAAGTGGAGCTACGGTGAAGCCGTCATAGCTGCAACTCGCCAAGCGAGCACGCTCGGCGGCCAAATGGGTGACCGGTCCGACCTTGGTCGAAAATGGTGGGATGTTGACTCGGCCCGGCGTGATGAGTGATGCCGGATCTTTCTTGGTATTGGTCATTTCCATGGAGGCCCCCTCTTTTTCTCAACCTAGGTCAACCACCGCCCACCTGCCAGGTTGACGATTGAGCGCCATTTTTGCCCTTCGCCAGGATCGCTAGCAAAGTGTCAGATTTTCCCAAAATTCATCAGGTTTTTGCCTTCTAGGGAACCTTGGTGATCACCGGATTCTCAGCAAATGCACTTTTTGTGTCGTAACTGGGGTAAAGTTACTTCCGCGTAACAACGACAGTGAATGCTGTGCACCACAACCACGGTGTGCGAAGTGCCGAGAGGGAGAACCTCATCGGACCCGGGGGTACCCGGAGCAGGTCACCAAGACAACCAAACCGTAGGCAACCCTGCCTACCTTGACGGAGGTGTACAAGAACAAAGCCAACGATCTAGGGACTCACCGTCTTCATCATCGTTCGGGCCTTAAGCCCAGGTTGTCAGTGCCCTGCCCGGCCTGCAATTGCGATCAGTCTGAATCCGACGGTTGCCCGCATTCCAAACCCAACTCGAAGCCCCAGTACGGGGTTCTTCTCTTGAAGAAGGAGCGGTGCAAAATGCGCAAGCACCCAGCAATCCGAAGTGTTGTTCTGCCGGCGGCTCTCGCCAGCGTCTTACTACCGTTCTCTGCCGGTGCAGGGGCGACAACAACGCATTCAACAAATCACCACGCAGCCGTATCTGGGGCACAGGTTCGCATGTTCGAACCCTTGCCACCGGCCACTGTTCGTGTGCCAGCAGCAGTTGCCATGCTCACGAGAACCGACTTCATCATGTGGAGTCGCGTTGCGGTGTGTGAACAAAGTGGGAACTGGCATGTCCTTGGCTCCAAGTATTCCGGTGGCCTTGGAATTTCCAACGTCAACTGGGTCGCCTACGGCGGTCGCCAGTTTGCTTGGAACGCTGCCTATGCCACACCAGCTGAGCAAATCGTCGTGGCCAAGCGCATCAACGCTGGCTACGGCGTGCCCGACCAATACGGGTGCGCAAGCTGGTAGGAACCTCGATGAGTCCGACGCCCGGTTTGGCTGCTTGTTGGCTAACTGGGCGTCGGGTCTTCGCGGTAGAGGTCAACCGCTCGCTGAAACGCGAGTGATCGTTCTCGATAGTTTTCAAATTGTCCGAAACTCGGCGCGGCCGGGGACAAGAGCAAGACGCCACTTCCCTTGAGCCAGGCAACAGCGTCGCGAACCGCGTCATCGAGCGTGGCAAAGAGCTCGACGGTCACTTGCGAGGTGCCAGAAAGCGCAGCCGCAATCACCGCTCCTGCTTCGGCCAAGCACGCGACGTATGTCGGAGCGCTCCGAGCGGCCAAGGCGTCGACAAGTGGCTGGTAGTCAACTCCTCGATCTTGCCCACCGGCAATGAGGGCAACGGTCTGGTTGCCAAGGGCCGCAAGGCCAGCAATCGTCGGAAGGGGATTGGTGGCGAGTGAGTCGTCAATCACCGAAATCTCACCGAGCGAGTCGAGTGGGAAGAATCGACTTTCAAGTGGCTGATACCCGCGAGCAGCCTCCAACAAGTCGGCTTCTTTTTGTGGGCCAAGCACGTGTTCAAGGAGCGCCCGAGCAACCGCAACATTTTCACAATGGTGTTTGCCGAAGAGTCCGAGGAGCGAAGCAATCTCTCCGTCAAGTGGCGTTGGGGCAACAAAGCGCGGCTCGGGGCCCAACATTTTCGTCACCGCTCTCAGCTCAGGCGTATCAGCCACAATTGCGAGACGTGCCCCTGGTCGACTGGCGAGCGCCAACTTGTCGGCGACATAGGTCTCGACTGATCCGTGCCAATCAAGGTGATCTTGGCCAAGCGAGGTAATCCCAACAAGCGGTGGGCTCATGGTCAGTCCACTCACTTGGAATGAGGAAAGTTCAAGCACCGTGAGGCGTTGCGTGGTCCTCACCTTTGGGTCATAGGGAACGACGCCGATATTTCCGGCAACCAAGGTGTCGATGCCGAGGCCGTTTGCAAGGTGGCCGAAGACCGTTGTCGTGGTTGACTTTCCCTTGGTGCCGGTGATTGCCACGACTGTCGCCGGGTCCACGCTGTGCAGCCAAAGACTGAGACCCGAAGTCATCACCACGCCTGCACGCTGCAGTTCTCCGACTTCTGCCCGATCTTTCGGGATCCCAGGAGTCTTCAAGACAACGTCACACAACTGCAGCGCTTGAAGGCCGCCCTCACTGGTCACGAGCGCGCCTTGCAGCGAGGAAGGAGCGTCATCGACCAACACCACTGAATGCGCAAGGCCAACAACTCGACGAAATGCTGCTTGCCCCTCAACACCGAGGCCAAAGATTCCGACGCGTTTTCCCCTCAAGTCGTCGAAGGTGAGCGCCATCTCAGTTCTTCAACCACACACTCGGGAGGGGCAGAAACAGCGACGCAATCTCCGAATCATCAAGGCCGCGTTGGCTACTCATCTCGGAAAGCATTGTGTTCGTTGCTCGGTCACTTCGACGGGCCGCGAGTGTTGCTGCTGCTGCGCACTCTGTTGGATCGCCCACACACTCAAAGGGTTTAGTCGTTGGGCTAAGACCAACGAGGGTGGCGAACTGTGGAGCGAGGTCGTTGTTCTCGAGTGGTTCGTTGCCATCAAAAATCGCTGACAGTGCGGCTTTTGACAAAAAAGGGGCAAGCATGAGATCAATGAAGCAACACTTGTCACACGTGCCGCACCACTTGGTGAGTCGACCAGCCGGGTCTTGACGAAAGGCCTTGTTGCAACTGCGAAACGACGAGTGATAGGCAACGGCATGAGCGAACTGCTCGCCGACCCACAACTCCGACTTGTCGCGCAGAAAAGAGCGAAAGGAGAACCCACTTCCAAAGGTCTCGGCCAAAATCTCTTGGAAGGCCACTTCAAAGTGTTCGGATTTTGACCACTGGTGATTGATCGATTCACCATTTTCCAGCTCAACATTGGGCACACTGGCGGAGTGTTCATTCGACATCAGCACACCGCTGTGACCGTGAGCTAACGCAGCGACGACCGCCAACGCCGACAGCACACCGGTGATCGGGACGTGGCCATTGAGCCAGCCGTTGGCCGCGGTGTGAAAAATCATCGGATCAAGTTGACGGGTGGCTCGCACAATGTCGAGGCCGGCAACTGCCGCTGGAGCTTCAATTGCTTCGAAGGAGTCGCCAGGTCGGCCGCAGATAAACAGTCGCGCTGACTGGCCTTCACGCTTCACCGCTTCCACCGTGACAATGGAATCAATGCCGCCGCCAAAGGGAATGAGCATGCCGCGGTTGAGTGCAGGCAGTGGCACAAGCTCTCGCTTTTCCACCCGCGGCCCTCGGACAGAAATTGGCAACATCGCTAAGTTGTTTCGGTAGGCGAATTCTGCGAGGCCTTCTCGATAGAAGGTGGCAAGGAATGCCGCTTCTTTGTCGGTCAGAGCAATCTCGCCGGTGTCAAGCACGGTTGCGGCATGACTCTTGGCATAAGAGACCCCGGCAAAGAGGTAGACCCACTTGGCTGCGGCAACGGTGGCGGGGTGGTGAAGGTCAACCCCTTCTCCCACGCTCCAAACTTCGGTAAAGGAGATGCCGGCAACACAATAAGAACCAGAAATCTGACCCGTTTCGTGAGTGATCTCGAAACCGGTAAAGGTGCAGGAGAAGGGTTCCATCACCCTCCATTGTCCAAGATCTTGGCCAACATGGCGAACCGACCGGTTTGCTCACCTGACCGAGCGCTGAAATACCGATCCCCTGTGCGTTCGTCACTGACCGAAATCACCGAGCGCTCGAGGCCAAGGCCAACGAGGCGATCAAGAGCAACACCGGTCAAGTCGACATGTGGCCTCTTTTGTGTCCGGTCGACATGGGGGCTGTCGGGGCCGAGTCCCAATTGCGCAACGACTTCTTCACCGACTTCAAATCGTGCGCTCGAAATCCCGGGTCCTACCTCACAGCGCAAGTGCGACATCAAGCTTCCCCGCTCGAGCATCGCTGTGACGGTGGCCTCAAGTACGCCTGCAGCAATACCGCGCCAACCTGCGTGGGCAAGGCCAACACGACCGCCGTGGTCATCAATAACAGCAACCGGCAGGCAGTCGGCCACCAAAATCGCAATCACCATCGATGGCCTCTCACAGATGAGGGCATCGGTTTGAGGAATCGCACTTTCGAGATCTGTTGCTCCTCGGCCTCGGTGCTCCTCGCCAACGACCGTCACTCGAGCACCATGAACCTGATTGGCCACGACAAGATCGTCAAGGGTCGCTCCAACTGCGGCACAGGCTCGTCGACGATTCTCGATCACTGCCGCGTCGTCGTCACCGACATGGAGTCCGAGATTGAGGGAGTTGAACGGTGGAAGCGATACACCTCCATGACGATCAGAAAGCCACGTCACCACCGATGTCATGGCTCAACCCTACGTCGCGATGTTGGCCTGGTCATGGTTGACAGAACCCATACCTCGGCAAGTCGAGGTCACGAATTTGTAATGAGAATCATTCTCATTTAGGGTTGTCCTATGAGTTGGCGTCAGGCAAGCAGAAACAGCACCCTCGTTGGCCTCTGCATTGCCATGCTCTCTGTGGCGGTCTCGGCCTGCACCACCGTTTCGCCAGCCACGTCGGGAAAGGTCGTCGTCGTCGCGGCAGAACGTCAATGGGGATCGATCATCTCCGCCATAGGTGGCAGTTCCGTCGCGGTAACAAATGTCATCTCGAGTCCAGCGATCGACCCTCATGCCTATGAGCCATCTCCGCGAGATGCCAACGCGGTGGCGGTTGCCAATTACGTCGTCCTCAACGGACTTGGCTATGACTCGTGGATGACTCGGCTGATTGCCGCGTCAGGCCATGGGTCAATCGTTGCCAATGTGGGCGAACGCCTTCACCTTGACCTCGGGGTAAATCCACACCGGTGGTACTCCCCAACAGATGTGGTGGCGATGACCCGGGTCATTGAACACGATCTCAGCCAGATTCGCCCAAACTTGGCCCCGGTGTTTCATCAGCGCGCCATCACGTTTCGCACCGTGACGCTGGCGGACTACAACGCTGAGCGTTCGTGGATCCGCAGTGCAGCAGCCGGCATCAGTATTGGTGCGTCAGAGTCGATGTTCTCACTGCTCATGGACGACCTGCATCTCCACGTGGCAACACCGGAGAGCTTTTTGTTCTCGGTCAGCGAAGGTGGAGAGCCAACCGCACATGACCTGTCCCTCATCAATCACGACCTGAAAAGCCACGCCATATCGCTGTACTTGGAGAACGTGCAGAACGTCACTCCTGCGGTTGCTTTCCAAGTTGCCCTTGCCCGCAGTCTCACCCCACCAATTCCGGTCGTGCAGATGACCGAGACACCACCGAGAAACCAAAGTTTCGCCGAGTGGCAAACCACTCAACTGCATGCACTGCGCACCGCACTGACGAAGGACCTCCCATGACCACAGAACCGCTGAAGCGCCCAGCGCTCACCTGGACCAATGCTGCCGTTGAGCTCGCAGAGCGAACGATCTTTTCCCACGTTTCACTCGAAATCGAGGTTGGCTCGTTTGTCGCCGTCCTCGGTCCAAACGGCGTGGGGAAATCTACCTTGGTTAAGACCGCCCTTGGCCTGCTTCCCCTCGCTCACGGAACCGTCACTGTCTTTGGTGACCGACCGGAAATTGCTCGACCAAGTGTGGGATATCTCCCACAGCGTCATCACTTCGACGCGGGGGTCAGAATTTCTGGCCGCGATCTCGTTCGCCTCGGCCTTGATGGTGACCGGTGGGGCATGCCACTTCCCTTTGCCACCAAATTCTCGGCTCGAGCTCGTGCAGCTGAAGCCCAAGTTGAAGCAGTCCTTGAGCAAGTCTCGGCAACCGCTTTTGCCGATCGGTCCATTGGCGAGTGCTCTGGGGGCGAACAGCAGCGTTTGCTCATTGCCCAAGCCTTGGTGCGACGACCACGCTTGCTCATCCTCGACGAGCCTCTCGATTCACTGGATTTGCCCAACCAAGCGGCCGTTGCTGAGCTCATTGCCACAATTTGTAAAGAGCGAGAAGTCACCGTGCTGCTCGTCGCACACGACGTCAATCCCATTCTGGCCCACTTGGATCAGGTCATCTACTTGGCCCACGGTGGCGCACTTGCTGGAACACCACTTGAGGTCATCACCTCAGAGAATCTTTCGCAGCTCTACGACACCCCCGTTGACGTCCTCACCACGTCGACTGGTCGACTCGTCGTCGTTGGGCAACCAGACGCCCACGGTGGCCATGGCGGCCGCCACCACTAGTCATGCAACCGACCTTCTCTCTTAATCCGTGGACGGATCTTTCGATCATGTGGTCCTACCCCTACCTCCGCCATGCCCTCATTGCCGGGTCAATTGTCGCCATTGTCGCTGGAGCACTTGGATGGGTCATGGTCCTTCGCCGCGAGAGCTTCTTGGGCCACACCTTGGCCATGGTGTCGTTTCCTGGAGCCGGCGTGGCGTTGGCGTTTGGCTTGCCACCCCAGGTTGGCTATTACCTCTCGACGGCGCTCGCAGCACTCGTTGCTGGTCGGCGTGGGTCAACGCAACGCTCTGCCGACTCATTTCGCGATGCGACAACGGGAACCGTTCAAGCGGTTGCGCTCGCCGCCGGCCTCATTGCCATTTCAGCCACGCCATCATTTGTTGACGCGACCACGTCGCTGCTGTTTGGCTCCTTTCTCGGCATCACCTCAATGGACGTGATCGTGATTGGCATTGTTGGAGCCACGTGCTTGCTCGCGACCATTGCCATGGCCCGACCACTCATCTTGGCCACCTTTGATGCAACCTTCGCAGAAGCAGCTGGCCTGCCAGTAGCGAAGTTGTCGGCCTCATTCACGTTGGTCCTCGCCCTGGTGATTGCCTCAACCAGTCAAATCACCGGAGCACTGCTGGTCTTTGCCCTGCTCGTCATGCCAGCGACGATTGCGCAACGACTGGTCACCCGCATTTGGGTGAGTGGTGCGGTTTCTGTTGGCTTGGCTCTTGCCATTGTGTGGATTGGTATTGGGTGCTCCTTTTTTGTTCCAGTGCTCCCGCTCGGTTTTTCCATCACCTCGGTTGGCATGGTGTTGTTTCTTGCCGCCACCGCGGTGCAACTTCGGCCTCTCCGCACAAAAGTGGCGGTGGCGATATGACCACGCTTTCTTCGCTGTTCTCGTCACACTTCTTCCTCGTCGCACTCCTCGTTGGTTCTCTTGTTGGAATCATCTGTGGGCTCGTCGGCACCGTGCTCGTTCTTCGCGGCGAGCTGTTCACCGCTGACGCGCTCAGCCACGTGGCATTCACCGGAGCGTTGGCCGCGTTCTTAGTAGGTCTGTCAACAGGCGTCGGTCTCGTGCTCTCGTGTGTCGCCTGTGCGATTGGGCTGCAGCTGCTCGGGAGGCGCAATGCATCGGCAGATTCGGTCATTGGAACCACGTTTGCTTGGATCTTGGGTCTTGGCACCTTGTTGCTCTCGCTCAGTGCGGTTTCAGGAAATGGCGCGAGTGGAGCAACCTCCACCGCCATCTTGTTTGGCTCGTTATTTACGATTTCGACCGCCTCGGTCACTTTCACTTCCTTGTGCTCACTGGTGGTCGTCGTGGCCATGATGCTCCTTGGACGACCGCTCATTTTTTCGACCCTTGACCGGCCAGTTGCCATTGCCAAAGGCGTGCACGTCGAGGCCTTGGCCACAATGTTCTCGGGCCTCGTTGGTCTCACGGCAGCGCTCGCGGTGCAGTCAGTTGGCGCGTTGCTGTTGGTTGGCCTCCTCGCCGCTCCCGCTGGCGCCGCGCTCAAACTCACGCGGAGCCCCTTCACCGCCATGGGACTGAGTGTCGCCATTGCGGTTTGCTGTGTCTTTGGTGGAACCGTCCTTGCCGGGCTTTCAACATTTGTGCCACCTTCAGCAGCCATCACCTTGCTCGCCGCTTCCACCTACGGCATCGTTGCCGTGTTCACCTCCGTGAAAGGTCGCCATCATGGCCACTGAACTCCACCCGACGAGCGACGTCACCCATGAACACGTGGCCAAACGACTCCACGCAGCCAACCAGCGCTATACCCCGCCTCGGCGTTCAATCATTGAGGCCCTCATCACAGCCCAACGCCCCCTGACGGTCGCAGAACTGCTCGGACGGTTGAGCAACGTGCCCCAATCATCGGCCTACCGCTCACTTGCCGCCTTTGTCGACGCCCAGGTGCTCGTGCGCTTGGCTGGTGCCGATGGTGAAGGGCGCTTCGAGTTGGCCGAAGACTTGACCGGCCATCACCACCATCATTTGGTCTGTTCTTCTTGTGGTGCAGTGGCCGATATTGAACCGTCTTCGAGGTTGGAGCGCGCACTCGCCGATGCCGCTGACGCCGCCAGTGATCTTGGCTATGTGGTGACCGGCCACCGGTTTGATCTCATGGGCACCTGCCCTGCCTGCAGCTGAGGAACTTTGCGCAAAACGTTATGGCCGCCACAGCGATTCACCCGTTCATCGCTCCACCACCTCGAAGATTTCCTGTTTGCGTGATACGAACACCATGCAAGGCAGAGGAGATTTTTGCTTTGTCTGGTGACAAGCTCAGCACCTTGGAAGAGACCTTCGTCCTAGCCGAACAGCAGTCCGTAGTTCGCACCACGTCGGGTCTGATGACCACCGTCAACACCCAAGTGCTCACCGGTAATCCATTCGGATTCGTCTGACAACAAGAACCGAACGGCCCGAGCGACGTCATCCACCTTGCCCACTCGGCTCAGTGGCATTTGCTCCAAGTAGTCGTTGAGGAGTGCCCCACCGGCGGTGATGAAACTCATGAGTTCGTCATCAATGATGCCGGGCTGGACGGAGTTCACTCGGATACCTCGGTCGCCAAGCTCTTCAGCCGCATAGGAGGCGAGCTGGTCAATAGCGGCCTTCGAGATGCCATAGGCCGACAAGAACCGGTGGGGGAAGTGGCCAGCACCAGAGGACATGAGGACAATGGAGCCTCCGCCATTTGCTGCCATCACCCGTCCGCCATGCTTCACGCAAAGGAACGAGCCGAGCACGTTGAGCTCAAGCGTTGCCCGCCAGCCTTCTAGGTCTTGGTCGAGCATTGGTCCCATGGCGAGTGAACCACCGGCACAGGCAAAGAGGCCATCTAAGCCTTCGTCACGCGTCGCTGCAGCAACGGCTCGCTCGACATCGGCCTCAACGGTCACGTCAGCAGCAAGGAACGAAATCGTGCCGCCGTTCGCGGCGCTTTTTTCAATTTGTGCCGCTGCAGTTTCCAGCTTCTCGAGGGTTCGGCCACAGATGGTCACGTGTGCGCCATCGGCAATGAGGAGCTCTGCGGTGCCGAGACCAATGCCTGAGCCGCCTCCGGTGATGAGGACGGACTTTCCTTGCAAGGTGCGGTGATTACTCATACTGGACCAGCTCCAATTCTTTCTGAGGGGGTAAAGCGAACAGGCATTTCAATGATTCCTGAGACAAAACTTGCCGGGCGCTCGGCCAGGGGACCGTCAACGGTCACGGTCAAGTCCGGCAGTCGGCGAAGGACGGTATCAACCATGGCTTTCAGTTCAAGACGTGCGAGCTGGTTGCCAAGGCAGTGATGCGCCCCAAAACCAAACGCCATGTGCTCGTTTGGTGACCTCGTCACGTCGAACTCATCGGGACGATCAAATTTCGCCCCATCTCGATTCGCCGAAGGGTAGAGCAACAACACTTTGTCGCCGGCGTGCAACTGCGTGCCGTGGAAGTCAATCTTTGCCACGACCGTGCGGTTCATGTTCTTAATTGGCGTCACCCAGCGGAGCATCTCTTCAACCGCCAGCGGGATGGCCTCAGGATTGTTCTTCAACAACTCCATTTGCTCAGGGTGACGGAGCAGTTCATCAATGCCGCCGGAGATGACATGGCGAGTGGTTTCATCTCCGCCAATGAGCAACAACAGCGTCTCGTGGATCAACATGTCCTCATCAAGGAATGCACCATCAGATTTCGTATTGGCCAAGATGCCAATGAGGTCGTCATCTTGGCCAGTTGCTCTGCGCTCGGCAATGACGGCACGGATATAGACCTGGTACTCAGAAAATGCCGTGATCATGTTGACAATGAGTGTTTCATCGCTTGAACCTTGCGCAATCAACATGTCATCGCTCCACCGAAGCAGATCAGCCCGGTCTTGCGGTTTCACGCCGAGCAGATCAGCAATGGCAATGAGCGGCAATTGTGCCGCGACGTCATGGACAAACTCGGCTTCGCCTTGCTCGCAGACCTCGTCAACAATGGCGTCACACACTTGTTGGATCCGGTCCCCCATCGCCCGCACCCGAACAGGGGTGAAGCCGGCCGACACCCGACGACGCTGCGTCACATGTTCAGGCGCATCCATGTCAATCATCATTGGCATGGCACCGGTTTCGGGGCGACTCCCTTGGGCAGAAGAAAATTGCTCAGGGTGGCGAGAGATCTCTCGAATGTGGTCGTAGCGGGTTGCACCCCAAAGCTTCGAGTTCTCGTCGAAGTACACCGGTGCGTTCTCGCGCAGCCATGCGTAGGCGTCAAGTGGACGATCCGCATAGAACGCTCCGTCAAGAAAATTGATGTACGGCTTTGCCATGTGTATTCCCCCACCGACTGTTGCTTGCCCACTTCGGGTCTCAACATACAAGAGCACCGAAGGTGCCTTCGATCTGGCACCCTGCTTTCAACGTGCACGACTGGCAACCTAGGCTGGTGCCATGGCTAACCAGGCGACCTTCGCTGAAGCTGCGACACCGTTCATGGGCCAACTCTTGGCCTACGCGCGCCTACATTTTGGCAAAATCGTCGAACCTGAAGACTTGGTTCAAGAGACCTACTTGAACGCCTATCGCGCCTATGGCTCTTTCGAAGAGGGCACCAACCTGCGGGCGTGGCTCTTTCGGATTCTCAACAACAACTACAAAAATGCCCTCCGAACAAAAAGCCGGCGTCCAGTCAAATTTGAACCAACCAGTGATGACGACGACCTTGAAGATCACTACTTCATGTCCCGAACGACCCCAGAAGATGTCGCACTTGATCAGATGACCCACGCCATGGTGCGAGGTGCGGTTGAGTCGCTACCTGAATCATTTCGCGAGGCAGTGCTGTTAAAAGATGTTGAAGACTTTTCCTATGGTGAAATTGCCGACATTTTGGACGTCCCACTCGGCACCGTCATGTCACGGATTCACCGGGGAAGGAAATTGCTCCAAAAGACGTTATATGAGTACGCCCTCGAAGAGGGCCTCATCGCAACGCCGGCGTAGAGCCAAAAATTGGAGAGGTTGAACCGCAATGGATGATCAAATTGACTGCGGCGACGCACTCTTGCAGTTGTCGGCATTCTTAGATGGTGAATTGACTGACGAGAATCGACTCGCGATTGCTGATCACCTCAATCGCTGTGCTCCGTGCGATGGTGCACGACACTTTGAAGGCGAACTGCGCACCGTCATTCAAGATCGCTGTCGTGAAGAAGTGCCCGACGACCTTCGTCAGCGCATCTTGGCGGCGATCGCCGACGACGCCAAGTGATGGTCTCGGTCGAGGAGCTCCTCGACCGAACAACCTTTGGTGAAGGCCACCACGAACACGCCGTCTCTGGCGGAGCGGATTCAACCGCACTTGCGCTCCTTGCTCACGCGGCCAAGCGCTCGGCAACCTTGCACCACGTCGACCACCGACTTCGCCAAGGCGGTGCCGAAGAAGCACAGCGAGTGCGCGAACTTGCTCATCGCCTCGGCTTTGGCTTCCAAGCCCACGAGGTAGAGGTCGGCCATGGGCCGAACCTCGAGGCACGAGCGCGAGCCAAGCGGTTCTCGGTGCTGCCAGACAACGTCGCCACCGGCCACACCGCAAATGACCGGGCAGCAAGCGTGCTCATCAATTTGCTCCGAGGAGCAGGTGCTCGAGGACTCTCGACGGTCGCAGCCGGGCCTCGCCACCCTATTGTTGCGCTCACCCGCGCCGAGACCGAGGCACTGTGTGTCCATTTCGGCGAGCCGTTTTTCACCGATCCGACCAACACCGATGAGGCGTTCTTGCGTAATGCCGTTCGACGGCAACTGTTGCCCTTGGCCAGCGAACTCGCTGGCCGCGACGTCGTGGCACTCCTCAATCGTTCAGCCGAAATCTTGGGCCAAGAAGATGACTATCTCGATGCCTTGGCAAAGGCCACGATTGTCGATCCCTTTGACGTCGCCGAGCTGCGAGCTGCACCGCCAGTGCTCGTGGCGCGACGACTCCGCCACACACTCGTCCATGACGGCTACTTCCCCTCGCTGGCCGAAATTGACCGAGTGCTCGAGGTCATCCGTGGCGAGGTCATTGCCTGTGAGCTGAGTGGTGGACGACGGGTGGCTCGGTCCAAAGGTCGCCTCCACATTGGTTGAGAACTAGCATCACTTCGTGGACGCACAACAACTTCCCCCCGTCTGGGCAAACGACGTACTCGGCGATGTCGTGATCTCAGAATCTGAGATTGCCAGTCGAGTTGCTGAGCTCGGAGCTGCAATCACCGCCGACTACGCCGGTGATCCTCCGCTGCTTGTTGGCGTGCTGAAAGGCGCCATGGCCTTCATGGTTGACTTGGCTCGAAAAGTGGAACTGCGCGTCGACGTTGACTTCATGGCCGTGTCATCGTATGGATCAGCCACGCAGTCCTCAGGCATTGTTCGCATTGTGAAGGACTTAGAAGCGGACTTGACCGACCGACACGTCATTGTGGTCGAAGACATTGTTGACTCTGGCCTGACGCTCAACTACCTGCGCAAGTACTTGCTGGCGAGAAAGCCAAAGAGCGTTGAGGTCTGTGCACTGCTCGTCAAAGAAGGCGAACAACGGGTGTCGCTTGATCTCAAATACGTCGGCTTCACCATTCCTCCAACCTTTGTGGTTGGCTACGGCTTGGACGTCGCCGAGCAGTTCCGGAATTTGACTGGGATTTTCACCTACATTGGCGAAGGACGTCACGAATGAGTTTTGATCTTGACCGGGCAAAGGCCGCAGTCAAAGAATTGCTGGCCGCCATTGGCGAAGACCCAGAGCGAGAGGGTCTCTTAGACACGCCGCGACGGGTCGCCACCATGTATGAAGAGCTCCTTGCTGGCCTTTCCGAAGACCCTTCCCGACACCTCCAAGTCACCTTTGCTGAAGGTCACGACGAGATGGTCATGGTCAGAGACATCCCGTTCTCTTCGCTGTGTGAGCACCACTTGGTCCCGTTCATGGGCAAGGCCCACATTGCCTACATCCCCGGAGACGATGGACGCATTACTGGTCTGTCGAAGTTGGCTCGCGTCGTCGACGGCTATGCCCACCGCTTGCAAGTCCAAGAGCGCATGACCGCACAGATCGCAGACGACTTGGACCGGGTACTCAACCCCCGAGGTGCACTGGTCGTCATTGAAGCCGAGCATTTCTGCATGACCATGCGTGGGGTGAAAAAGCCTGGTGCAGTAACCGTGACGTCTGCGGTTCGCGGGTTGTTCCGTTCAGACCCCTCTGCTCGAGCCGAAGCACTGGCGTTCATCCACGGACGCTGAGCAGTTGGTGGCCAACGGTGACTGAGGCCAAAGGTTTCACGCGAGGCACTGAAGCCATGGACACTCAAGTCATGGGCGTTCAAGTGATGGGCATTGTCAATGTCACCTCGGATTCGTTTTCCGGTGACGGCCATGGTGATGCGACGAGTGAGGCAATTGCCCATGGCAAAGCGCTGTTTGACAGCGGCTGCACCATTGCTGACGTTGGTGCAGTGTCAACACGACCAGGCGCCGACGACGTCCCGCTTGGCCTTGAGCTCGCTCGAGTACTCCCGGTTGTTCACGCGCTCAGCCAACTCGGCGAGGTGTCCATTGACACAACCAGCCCTGAAGTCGCCCGCCAAGCAATTGCCGCTGGGGCCACATGGCTCAATGATGTCTCTGGTGAACTCGGCGCCTTAGCTGGTGAACTCGGTGCTTGTTATGTTGGGATGCACCGCCGAGGAACACCAAAGACCATGCAGTCCATGACCGACTATGACGATGTGGTCTTGGAAGTAACGAACGCCATGCTGGTGTCGTGCCGCAGGGCCAAAGCAGCCGGGGCCAAAGAGGTCGTTGGTGACCCAGGTATTGGCTTTTCCAAGACCTTTGCCCAAAATCGTGTGCTCCTCAAAGCAACGAGACAAATGGCTGATTGCTTAGGCAGTGAAGGGTTTGGCCTGCTCATTGGGGTGTCGAGAAAAGGTTTTCTCTCTGAGGGCCTCGGACAACGGCGGTACGCTGTAGGAGAACGACTTGAACAAAGCGTGGCCGCAGCAGTGTGGGCAATGGTGAACGGCGCGAAGATTCTTCGAGTTCACGATGGCCCAGAAACGGTCTACGCCGCGAAAGTGGTGAGTGAAGAGGGGAAGTAGTCATGCGAGGAAAATGGGCAGCGGGCATCGCTCCAAAACACTTCACCTGGATTTTTCCTGGGCAACTAGCCATCAGTGAGCGGCCAGGAGGCTTCACCGCCAACCACCGGCGTGTTCGTCGCCAAGAAGAGATCATTTGGCTTGAAGGCCAAGAATTCACCCGCATTATTAGCCTGCTTGGCACCCCGCACAATCTGGCCGCCTATGACGAGCGCAAGATTGCCTCGTCAAACTTCGAGATTCCCCTCATTGGTGAAGCCGGTGAAGCACTACTCACGTGCTTCCAAGAACTCGAGCGTGCACTCAATGCTGGCGAAAAGGTGCTCCTCCACCACGACGAGTTATCTGATGTCACTTTGGGGGTGTTGGCCGGCTTTCTTGCCTGGTCACAAAAAACAGAATCTGGACCGCAGTCGATCGCGGTCACTGAACGCCTCACCGGGCGCCCGCTTGGCCCTGTTGCTCGCACCTTGGTGACAGCAAGCCTTGCCTTGCCGGTTGCGACCTCGTGAGCGACGAAGTTTTTGTCAAAGGCATCTTGGCTGTTGGAATTTGTGGTTGCCTCGAGCACGAGCGCACGAACGCACAGCCGTTTCAAGTTGACCTCGTGGTCACCATGGATCTCGACCAAGCAGCCAAGTCCGACGACTTAGCCGACACGGTCAACTACGCACTGCTCGCTAGTGCAGCGGCCCACTTGGTCGAAACCGGTGAATTCTTTCTCGTTGAAGCCTTGGCTGCAGCCATTGGCGAGGCCTGTCTTTCGATCGACGAACGGCTCACGTCAGCCAAGGTCACCGTCACGAAGCTCCATCCACCCATCACGCAACGAACCTCTGGGGTAGGCGTGACGAAGATGGTGACGCGAACGTGAGCGCCGCTAGAGCGTTCTTGTCGCTCGGGTCGAACCTCGGCGACAAACAGCAGTACTTGCGCGACGCGATTTTCGAGCTTTCAAGCGACGTCACGGTGCTTGGCGTCTCTCGGCTCTATGAGACTGCTCCCGTTGGTGGCGTTGTCCAAGATGACTTTTTGAACGTCGTGATTGAAATTGACACCGTACTGTCGCCCCTTGAGCTCCTCGACCGGTGCCAAGCTTTAGAAAGCCAAGCCAACCGAGTCCGGCTCGTGCGCTTTGGCCCGCGCACCCTCGATGTCGACATCTTGCTCTACGGCGACTCAGCCATTGACTCCGAGCGGCTGACGATTCCACACCCTCGGATGTTTGAGCGAAAGTTCGTGCTCCAACCACTCTCAGATCTTGCCCCCGAGCTTGTGCCCGAAGAGCTCTTGTTGGCCGCACTTGGCGACGTCGTCGCGATAGGTATGCTGTAAGCACTGGAGATTCCGGGGACCGGCACCTTGTGGGCTGGATCGCCGACTGGAGCGCAGATGACCCGAGTACGAATCATTGGCAATGGACGCGCTGGACTGTCGTTTGCTGCCGCGTTGCGCGCCATTGGCATGGACGTCGTTGAAGTCTTGGGCCGTGGAGACGACGTGACCCATGCAACTGTTGACGTTGACGTCGTCATCATTGCCACCCCAGATGCTGGCATTGCTGGTGTTGCCCAAGCCATGATCCCAAATGCCGACTGCGTGGTACTGCATCTGTCTGGCGCACAAACACTCGCCACGTTGGCTCAGCACCCGCGCCGGGGGTCAATTCACCCACTGCTTCCGTTGCCCAACGCCGAAATTGGAGCAGAGCGGCTGCAGCGAACTGCCACCTTTGCTGTCTCAGGCGACGGCATCGCGAGACAGATCGCCGAAGCCTTTGGCGGACGAGTTGTCGACGTTCATGACGGGGATCGAGCGACGTATCACGCAGCTGCGTGTGTTGCCGCGAACCATGTTGTTGGCCTCTTGGGTCAAGTCGAGCGCTTGGCCAACTCCATTGGTTTAGATCTTGCCTGCTTCATGGATCTCACTCGTGCGGCCATGGACGACGCGGCAACGCTTGGGCCACAACGTGCCCTCACCGGACCTGCTGCTCGTGGTGACTGGACGACGCTTGAGCGCCACTTGATGGCGATCCCTGAAGATGAGCGACCTGCCTATGACGCTGGGGTTTCGCTCGCGCTGCAACTCGCAACTGGCTTGCCCGGTCTTGGCGCACGAGTCGTGGTTGAGCCGGCACCGTTTGACGATGCCATTGAGGTGCTGTGGTAGCAGTACTCCACCACTCGCTGGCTGAAACGCAAGCTGCCTGCCGCAAGTTCGCCCAACAAGGCCTGTCCATTGGCTTTGTCCCGACGATGGGTGCACTGCACGCTGGCCATGGCTCACTCATTTCGAGGGCGGCTCGAGAAAACGACGTCGTCGTGGTCTCAGACTTTGTCAATCCGCTGCAATTTGGCGATTTGGGCGATTTGGACGCCTACCCGCGTGACCTCGACGGTGATGTTGCGCTCGCGAGAAGCGCCGGGGCAACGGTGGTCTGCGCCCCGCAGGTCCATGAGCTCTATCCAACCTGGCCAGAAGCACCTGCGACCATGGTGAGCGTTGGCCCGTTGGCCGAGATCTTCGAAGGGGCTGCTCGGCCCGGTCACTTCAACGGGGTGGCAACCATCGTCACGAAGTTGCACAACGCAGTTCGTCCAACCCGCGCCTACTACGGCGAAAAAGATTTCCAGCAGTTAGCTGTGATCCGCCAAATCACGAGCGATCTTTCACCTGACGTGGAAATCATTGGCTGCACAACAAAACGCGAAGCCGATGGCCTGGCCATGTCGAGCCGCAATGTTCGACTCTCGGCCGAAGCTCGTGTGGCTGCACGTGGCCTGTCAAGGGCACTGCATGTAGCCGGTCAAGCCTTTAGAGCTAACCCACAGGTCTCGGCTGAAACCTTGAACGAGCTCATGGCCACGTCGGTCCTTGCCGGCGGAGATTTGGTCACGCTTGACTACGCTGTAGTGGTCGATGCTTCGACGTTTGCTCGAGCGACCGGACCGGTTGACCCGACAGCGACGAGGTGTCTCATCACTGCAATCGTCGGTGGAGTTCGGCTCCTCGACAATGCAGGTCTCACGTTCACCTTGGCCGACGAAATGAGCACCTCTCCATGACCGAAACTCCAGAGCACTTCGATGTCATCGTGCTCGGCAGTGGAGTGGCAGGACTCTCAGTGGCCGTGCGCCTCGCGGGCAGTCGCGGTGGACTGTCGGTGTGCGTTGTCACCAAGGGCGCCTTGGCTGAATCGGCCACCGCTTGGGCCCAAGGCGGAGTTGCTGCGGTTCTCGGGGGAGATGAAGACTCAACCGATCTCCACTTGGCCGACACCTTGGCAGCCGGAGCAGGGCTCTGCGATGTCGATGCAGTGCGCGTCCTCGTTGACGAAGGCCCACTGTGCGTGCAAGAACTCATTGCCTTAGGTGCGGAGTTTGACCGTGAGAGTTCTGGCCGACTCAGCTTGGCCCGCGAAGGCGGCCACTCACGGGCGCGAGTGGTCCATGCCGGAGGTGCAGCAACGGGCCATGAGGTCGAGCGAGCCTTGGTCGAAGCCACCAAGGCTTCAGCGTCCGCGATCTATGAACACACCTTCGCCCTTGACCTGCTCACGAAGAACAACACCTGCGTGGGTGTTGCAGTGCTCGTTGATGGTGAAGTGAAAGAACTGCACGCAACAGCAACTGTGCTCGCAACCGGAGGAGCAGGTCAGGTCTTTGCCGTGACCACCAATCCAAAAGAAGCAACGGGCGACGGCCTCGCCATGGCCCTTCGGGCCAATGTGGCGGTTGCTGACATTGAGTTCATGCAGTTCCACCCAACAGCGCTCCACCACCCAGCCATGCCTCGGCCGCTGTTGTCCGAAGCCCTTCGAGGCCACGGGGCAATCCTGCGTGACTCGACCGGTGCACAGTTCGTTGATGAACTCGCCCCTCGAGATGTTGTCTCAAGAGCAATGGCCGCGAAGATGGCACAAGAAGGAAGCGAGCATCTGTGGCTTGATGCAACTGGCCTCGAAGAGTTCTCTCGCCGGTTCCCAACCCTTGCGAGGTCGCTCGAAGCCATTGGTCTCGACCCAGCCAACGACTGGATCCCGATTGCCCCAGCCGCGCACCACTTGGCTGGTGGGGTGATGACTGACCTTGATGGAGCAACGAGTTTGTCGGGACTGTTCGCTGCTGGCGAAGTTGCCTGTTCTGGGGTCCATGGAGCCAATCGTTTGGCCTCGAACTCGTTACTTGAAGGCATGGTCTTTGGCGCACGAGTGGCTGATGCGATTTTGCATGGCGAAACGGAAGCCAAGCCAACTGGAGTCATGGTGGCACTTCTCGACCCAGTTTCAGCCGAACTGCCGGCGTCGACCTTAGAAGTCGCCCCATCGATCCGGCCGAGTGATCTCCACGGCGACGGAGATCTCGACCTCACCGCGTTGCGCAACACCTTGCAGCGAGCCATGACTGCAGGAGCAGGGGTCGTGCGATCCGAAACGTCGCTCACGAAAGCAATGGCGACCCTTGCTGAGATCGATGCGACCATCAAGATCCATGGCGCACTGACCGCTCCAGCGGTTGAGTTATGCAATTTGTTGACCGTTGCTCGAGGACTCCTCGTTGCTGCAGTTGCCCGAACTGAGAGTCGTGGCAACCATGCCCGCCAAGAATTCTTGGACCCAGAACTCTCCTGGCGTCGTCGGCAAATGCTGATTGAGCGCGAGGCTGAGCCGTGTTGAACATGGTCGTCACGAAAGAACTTGTCCACGACGCGGTTTTACGTGCCTTGGCTGAAGACGTGGACGACCGCGGTGATGTCACCGCAGCGCTCATTGAAAAAGAGGTCCAAGGATCACTGCGAATCGTGGCTCGCCACAGTGGTGTCTTGGCCGGCAGTGCCTGTGCCATTGCTGCCTTTGAACTCGTTGACGAGTCGCTCACGGTCAACTGGCTGACGAGCGACGGTGAAACGTTTTCCAAAGGAACCGTGGTCGCTCAAGTCACAGGGAGTTTCCGGTCCATCGTGACCGCAGAACGCACCGCACTCAATTTTCTCGGCCATCTCTCCGGCATTGCCACCTTGACCGCCGCCTTCGTCGAGGTGGTCCATGCGGTGAACCCTCAAGTTCAAGTGTTCGATACGAGGAAAACGACCCCACAACTTCGCGCGCTTGAAAAGGCTGCCGTTGTATCTGGCGGTGGAACGAATCACCGAATGGGACTCTCTGACGGGGTACTCATCAAGGACAATCATTTGGGTGCGATGTCGATTGCGCAAGGGGTTGCCCGGTCGAAAGAACTCAATCCGACGCTGTTGGTTGAAGTCGAGTGCGACACCATGGACCAAGCCTTAGAGGCTGTTGCTGCTGGGGCAGAAGCAGTGCTGCTTGACAACATGACCGCAGAACAGGTGAAGAGTTGTGTCATCGCCATTCGAGCAAATGGCGGCGAGAAGACTCGTATTGAAGTTTCTGGCGGCGTAACTCTCGACACTGCTCCACTGCTTGCAGCCGCGGGTCCGGACTGCATTTCGGTTGGCGCGCTCACCCATTCTGCAGTTGTTTGCGACTTTGGCCTTGATCTCATCCGCCAAGAGGTTGGCTCGTGAGGGAGAATGCACCATGCTCGTAAGCATTGATGTGGGAAATACTGAAACGGTCATTGGCCTCTACCGCCAAGACGGCGACTTGGCCCATGATGCAGACGCGGCAGTTGGCTACGGCTTGGCTTCTTCCAAAGAAGCTGAACGCGGCCTGACGCACCACTGGCGTCTGTCTACAGTTCCCACTCGCACCCCTGATGAACACGCCGTACTGCTGGCGCAATTGTTGGACTTAGAGGGCATGGAGTTGGACGCGACTGCGAGCGGCATTGCCATTTGCTCGTCAGTGCCGTCGGTGACGACCTCGCTTCGCCGCATGGCTGACCGGTGGTTCCGTGACATTCCGTGTCTCGTTGTTGGCCCTGGAGTGAAAACTGGTATGGCCGTTCGCTATGACAACCCGAAAGAAGTCGGCGCAGACCGTATTACTGACGCGGTTGCCGCGTTTGATCTCTATGGCGGGCCGACCATTGTTGTTGACCTTGGAACGGCGACGACCATTGAGGTGGTCTCAGCCGAAGGTGAGTATTTGGGCGGCGCGATCGCACCAGGCGTTGCCATCTCGATGGAAGCGCTCTACTCCCATGCTGCAGCACTTCGCTCGGTGGAATTGGTTGAACCGCGCACCGTCATTGGCCGGTCAACGGCAGAATCCATTCAGTCCGGCGTGCTCTATGGCTCAGCCGCCATGATCGACGGCATGTGCAAGCGAGTCAAGCAAGAAATTGGCGAGGCAACGGTGATCGCCACCGGTGGTCTTTCGACCCTTATTGCTCCATTTTCTGAAGCGATTTCCCATGTGGAACCTTGGCTCACCCTTCACGGGCTGCGCTGCATCTACGAATACAACGAAGGCGAGCGCTAATCGTGGCCATTCCTTACCGCTTCGACAAGGACGCGTCGACCAAAGACCTCATTGACCGCTTTGGTGCGCTCGTTGATGGCGAGAACTCCGGGGTGACGGTCAGCGTTGCTGGCCGGGTGATGCTCAGTCGCCCTCAAGGAAAGCTCTCGTTTTCCACCCTTCGCGACGAGACCGGCGAGATCCAACTCTTCGCTCAAGCCGCTCGAGCAGAGGACTTCGAAGGCCTCACCAAGGTCAACCTTGGCGACTGGGTGGGCGTGACGGGAGAAGTCGTGCGGACCCGTCGTGGTGAACTCTCGGTGCAAGTGGACAGCTGGGTGCTGCTCGCTGAGGCTCGTCGCAGTTTCGGTGACAAGTGGCGCGGGATCTCAGACCCAGATCTTCGCTATCGCCAGCGTGAAGTTGACCTGTGGGCAAACCCTGAAGTGCGAACCACCTTGCAATTGCGCTCGAGCATCATCCAAGCAATTCGCCAGCAGCTGTGGGCGGACGGGTACACAGAAGTTGAAACCCCCATGCTCCACCCGATCCCCGGGGGAGCCATTGCCAAACCCTTCGTCACCCATCACAATGCGCTTGATTCGGACTTCTATCTGCGAATTGCCCCAGAGCTGTATTTGAAGCGCTTGGTCATTGGTGGTTTCGAAAAGGTCTTCGAAATTGGCCGTAACTTCCGAAATGAAGGACTCAGTCCTCGGCATAATCCTGAATACACCTCCATCGAGCTGTACTGCGCCTATGCCGACTACGAGCAGGTGATGGTCTTGGTTGAGAACTTGGTGGCGAGTGTCGCCACCGCTGTGCTCGGCACGACGTCGATCTCGTATCAAGGCAAGGACTTAGACCTCAGCGCTCCGTGGCGCAGAGCCACCATGTCAGAGCTCATCTTTGAGGCAACGGCCAAGCAGTTCGACGTGCACAGCCCACTCGAAGACTTGAGAGCAGCCTGCGAAGAGGCTGGCGTCACCGTGCAAAGCGGTTGGGGAGCCGGGCGTCTGCTCACGGAGTTGTTTGAAGCAACGGCCGAAGCAGATCTGTGGCAGCCCACCTTTGTGCTGCACCACCCAAAAGAGATCTCCCCGTTGTCGCGAAGCCACCGCGACGATCCGCTCATCACCGAACGCTTCGAGGCCTTTGTCTGTGGCCGGGAACTCGTGAACGGCTTTTCTGAATTACAAGACGCTGGCGAACAGCGGGCGCGCTTTGAAGACCAAGCAGCCGAACATGCGTCTGGCAACGATGAAGCCATGTTGGTCGACGAGGAATATCTGCGAGCCATGGAACACGGACTTCCTCCAACCGGTGGCATGGGACTTGGCATTGACCGGCTCGTGATGTTGCTGACCAACACGGCGAACATCCGAGAAGTCATTGCCTTCCCGACGCTCAAGCCGGGGCGAAGTGAGCACGTCGCTCCTGAAGCAGAAGAGACTCTTGAGGCCGAGTTTTCGAACTAGTTCGAGTTCACCCGCTCGAGGCGGGTGAACTCGACGTCTCTGCGGTGGGTGAAGCCGAGGCGTTCGTAGAGTTTTTGCGCGCCGGTATTTGGCGCGGCAACGTGGAGGAACGCGTTGAGGCCTTGGTCGTGGTCAAGGGCGACAAGGTGGCGAATGAGCCGTTCAGCGAGCCCTTGGCGCATGAACGCAGGATCGGTGCATACCGCTGAGAGTTCGTGGCCAACACCAGGAAACATTCGCTGTCCTGCCATGGCAATGAGCTCACCATCGAAAAACAAGCCAAAGTACTTGCCCATCTCATGGGTTCTTCGCTCAAACGGCCCGGGCTCAGTGCGAGCAACGAGATCAAGCATCTGAGGAACGTGGCCTTGGCCTAACGGCTCGACGTGGCGGTCTTTCATTCCTTCGACCCCGTTGCCAACAAGTTGGTGACCAAGACCGGAAAACAACACGGTAAATCCCGGCGTTTCGCCTACGACGCCGCCAACAACAGCCACGGTGTCACCTGGCGCAACCAGTGCGCTCAGGTCGACAAAACACTCCGGGTTTTGGTGGTCATCAACCGAAGCAAAGACCGTGACGTCGGCTCTGTAGCGCTGTGCAGAACCGTTGGTGATGGCGAAGTGTTGGTGACTTCCCCGAAGGCTTTGGCCAACGGGATCATCGAGAGGCTCTCCCACGGGTCAACTAGACGCGGGCAGGAAGGTCCGACAAGAGCAGCTCTCCAAGTTGTGAGAACCCACGCGCTAAGTCGCTGCTCGGCAGAGAACGAGCGGCTTCACGGGCGAGATCGAGATAGCGGTGGGCTTCAGCCACAGTTGCGGCAATGCCGTTTGAGCCCTCAACGAGTAGCCGAGCCGCTTCGCGCTCAGCATCACTCAGTGGCTTGCCGAGCATGGCGGCCAACTCTTGGCCAAGCCCATCTTGCTCGAGGGCCACGAGCACCGGCAAGGTGTAGATCCCTTCGGCCAAGTCTTGGCCCGCTGGTTTTCCGAGCTTGCCGTCAGTAGCAATGACGTCCAAGACGTCATCGCGAAG
>CANGPX010000002.1 GCA_947456095.1 Acidimicrobiaceae bacterium | reverse complement strand
GTCCCGTTGTTGGATTCACGACCTGTTCAGTGATGGAGAAAAAGGTGATGGTCTCACCTTTACTGACCCGCCGTGCGACCTTCGCCACCCAAGCGTCAGGGTGGTAGGTCGAGTCGCCATGATCGGCACTCGCAACAAAGAGCTTTGGTTGGTTGGGCCCGAGCTTCACGGTGTAGCCCGCTTCGTTGGTGGCGGTGGCTTGCAGCATGACCTGAGCGGTTGGAACGGTTGCGGCGAAACCCGACCAGGCGAAGTTATACCGAAGTGGTGCATCCATCACAGAAACGACTGCTTGGGCAAATGGTGCCTCACGGCTGCTTGCCAACGCTCCATCCAAATCGCTCACTGGATACTGCGCTCGGTGGACGCTGACGCCTGCAAGCAATACCAGCGCAGTGGCAACTGCCAAGAAAACTCCGACCAGGCGGTGAAGTCCGCCAGAGCGGACTTCGGCCAAGCGCTCAAGGCCAAAGGCAATCAGAATCCCGAGCGCTGGGTAGAGCACTTCGTCGGTGCGACCGCCACCAAGCGGCACGAGGTGCACGCCGGCGAGTCCAATGGCAAAGGCGAGGACCGCAACTGGGGCAACTCCCTCGAGTCGCTTCGCAGCGATCGCCATGCCAATCAGCACCGTAAGCACCACGAGGACGCTGAGTGCGACGAGGGTGGTGAGCGGGCGAGTGGTGGTGAGCAGTGGTGCACCCGTCAGGCCACTTGAGAGTCCACCAAGGAGGTGCTGGGCACTGCGGGCAAGTGAGCCAGCCGAAGAGAAATCAATGAAGAAGGGTTGCCAAAACGCGCGAAGTGAAGGCGGCACGGGATGCCAAGCAAGACCAAGAACCATCAGGCTGAGGGCGCCAACCGTTCCAGCTGGCGCAAGGACGTTTCGAACAAATGAAGGTGTTTTTCGTTCATGGATCAAAACAGCCAACCAACATGCGGCAATGGTCGGAGCAGTAGCGAAACTGATGGTGAAGCCAACAATGCTCGCAAGACCAAGGGTCCACCAACCAAAGCGCGACGAGCGAGCAGTGCTCAGTCCAAACAGGAGCGCGGCAATCACGAGTTCGGCCGTGTAGGGCTTTACTCGAGTGGAGTAGGTAATGACGACCGGACTCAGAGAAATCGCAACAGATACTGCAGCAGCAATCCACGGTGCAACAGCAAAACGCCGCAACATCCACCACACTGCTGGCAAGGCGGCAAGACCGGCAACAAATGCCGGAAGTTGCGCAGCCAACACGCTGGGCGCCGTCAGGTGGAGCCATGGCCACAGCCCAAGGGAGAACCCCGGAAACGTGGAAACGAGATTGGCTGCCTGGCCAAATGATCCTCGACTCGGTGCAGCAACCCACGCATCATCGCGAAAGAGCCCCGAGCCAGAGGAGAGCCCCGGCAGGCGAGCAATCAGGCCAACAACACCCCCAACAATGAGCAGCGTCATTGGCGAGACGACGCCGAGGCGCCGTGAGTTGCGAGAAGATTCCACGAAGGAGTTAGTCGTTATACCCACGCACGACGACATCACCGAATCCTTGTGCCTGGGCCAAGTAGATGTAGGCCTGGGCAATGGACTGCGCATCAATCATGCTCACGATGTTGCCATCAGCATCGAGGTTCAAGTTGGCGCCGTTGATGACGAAGAACACATCAGTGACTTCGGTGTTGGTGGCAGGAACGCTCAAGGTGTGCAGAGACCCGGCTGGCTCAAAAAGGTAGGAGCCTTGCGTGTTGACGTCGTCATATTCCAAGTACTTCCAACTTCCCGTCATGGTGAAGGCATAGACGGTTCCCGTGTGCTTGTGGGTGTCAACAAGGTATCCAGGCTGGAATTTGGTCCGAATGACCCAAAGTCCTGCTTCGACATTGACGTGGAGAAGTTGCAGCGTGCTGCCATCTCCAAGGTCAACAAATGGTAAGTCGTCAGTGCCGACGTGGAATGCGGCGGGGATGGTCATGAGGTCCATGGTGTGCTCCTTTGCTCCCTCGTAGTGTTGCAGGTCAGAGGCAAAGGTGGGTAATCATGGCAAATGACGGACAGCGGGAGTATTTCAATGACGAAAAGCGCGTTCAGCGCTGGCCAACTCGAGAGCCCTTCACCAAAGTCGCCATTTCGCCATTGCTTGACGCCGCGAGCCTTCAGCCTGGCATGACGGTCTGCGATATTGGCTGCGGAGGCGGGATGGCCACGTTGCAAGCAGCGGAGCTTGTTGGCCAAACCGGTTCAGTTGTTGGTGTCGACATCTCACGAGCAATGGTCGCGTTGGCAGCCTCTCGCCCACACCCAGACATTGTGCAATACGTCGAAGCCGATGCCCAGACCGACCCACTCGTTGGTGGTCCGTTTGACCGAATCATCAGTCAATTTGGCCTCATGTTCTTCGAAGACCCCGTGGCGGCGTTTGTCAATCTCGGTAAGCACTTAGCGCCTGAGGGTTCTCTCCATGGGGTGGTGTGGCAGCCCATGGAGACCAATTTGTCATTCATGGCACATCGCCTAGCGGCTCGAGGTTTCGCTCGAGTAACGCCTGGGGGACGAACGGTTGAAGTCGGCGCCTTTGCTTTTGCCAATCGAGACGTCGTGGACGAGTACTTGGTTGCTGCGGGTTTTGAGCGCGCCACTTGGAATCTGCATTCGCTCATTCGGCTCTCACATGTGGACGAAGTAGTCACCCGCGAAACCTTGGTCCTTGCCGGCATTGATGAAGCAGTTGTCGACGACGCCTACGCCGAAGCGCTCTTGGAGCTTGCAGCCGTCACCGATGCCAACGGCAGAGTGCACTGCCCCTTAGATGTTCAAGTACTTTCAACGAGACTCGCGAAGCTGTGACTAGTCACTGGGAATCGACCTATGCAGCAACGACTGCAGCCGAGCGGTCGTGGACTGAAGAATCACCTTCAACGTCGCTTGAATGGATTCGAGCGAGTGGCATTGCCAAGGATGCACGAATCGCAGATATTGGTGGCGGAGCATCTCGACTCGTTGACGAGCTCGTCGGGGAAGGCTTCACGCGCATAAGTGTTGTTGACCTGTCGGCTTCAGCTCTTGCAGAAGCACAGGCCCGTGTTGGTGGTCAGGCAACCTTCATAGAAAGCGATCTGTTTGCCTTTACCCCAAGTAGTCTCCTTGGCCTCTGGCACGACCGAGCAGTGCTGCATTTTCTCAGTGATCCCTCTGAGCGGGCTGCTTATGTTGACCATGTTGCAGCAAGTGTCGAAGTCGGGGGCTCTGTGGTCATTGCCTGTTTTGCTCTGACTGGTCCTGAACAGTGTTCACAGATTCCCGTTACTCGTGCCAGTGCACAGGACCTCGTGCAACTCTTCGGTCGACGCTTTCAGCTCGCCCAGTCAGCCACCGTTGTCCACCTGACCCCTTGGGGGAAATCGCAGCCCTTTACCTGGGTGCGCTTTACTCGCCTCGAAGTGCAGCCTGACGTCTCAAGCGCACAAGCCAAAGGGCACAGGCAAGAAGAAGTGCCCACGCCGAAGTCGTGACGATGAGCGAGAGCTCAATATAAGGAGCGTGGTAGTGAAAGTGAAGCTCATAGCGTCCCTTTTCTGCCACGACTGATTGGACAAGACCATGGCGAAACACCGGCAACTGCGTAGTTGCTCCGGTGTCAAGGTTGCGAGCGGTGACTCTCCAGCCTGGGAGATACGCCATAGAGCGAACAACGCCAACACGCTGCTTTGAGTTGACGTTGACCCACCCATCGCCCCAACTTGCGCTCCGAGGTCCAAACAGCGAAGCACCAACGTCAGGTCGCTCGAGCGAGAACTCACTCGTCAAGGTGGCGGCGGTAAACACGGCAACATCGTCAAGGGTTCTTCTGAGGTGCCACGGCGCAATCGACATGGCTTCTTGGAATGGCGTCTCAAGTCCATAGGTAGCCCCCGAGTCAAAGACTTGGACTAACTCGCGGGTGAGGGTGATGCGGCCTGGTGCGTGAATGACAAATCCGGCAGTTTTGCCCAAGGTTTTTGGCACGGCAATCGTCACGACCGGCAACGACGAGATGACAAAGGGAGCGCCAGTTAATGTTCCCTTCCCGTCAATGAACTGCAAGGTGGCCAAGGCGCGCGACACGGGAGTTGCCTGGTCGAGACCAATCAAGGTGACTGAACGCACCGAGAGTTCACGACCGAAGTAGCGGGCAGTTTCTGTCACTGGAGCAACCGGCAAGCACCTCGCAGTTTCTGGCTGGCGAAGGCGAAGATCATCAGTCAGTTGCGTGGCGGCAAGGGCAATTGCGCCAAGGCGAAGTTGGGCAAAGCGACCTTTGGCCAACTGACACGGACTGACCTGGGAACGAGGGTGCGTTCCAGTGTTGGTGTTGTAGATCGACGAGATGAGCGATCCATACCCTTGGATTGAGGGCTGCTTCGTGAACACATTCAAGTTCGGTGATCCGAGTTGGTTGTAGAGCTGTTCATGGGCGCCGAATTGGTCAATGAGTGCCATTCGCCCCGGTGTGTGAAGGACGGACGTTGCCACCTTGGCGCTCGGCATCGTTGGCTGGCTGCTGCCAAACCAACCCGTGCCGGAAAGGGCCAAAAACATGAGCACATCAACAACGAACAGTGCCACGAGCGGTCGAAGCGAAGGCCGCCTGGTGAAGCCCAGCACGGCAAAAATCACGCAGAGGCCAAAGCCAAGATGGAGCAACTGTGACAAGACCATCTGCTCTGTAGCGATTCCCGATGCATCAATGTCGGTGAGGAAGTCAACGATTTGTCTTCCCCGCACGAGCAGTGCAATCGATCCGCCAACGACGAACAATGCCGGGAGCAGCGTGATCCATTTCCTTGGCCCCGAAATGCTTGGCTCGTCTTGGCGTTTTGTCGCCAGTTGATTGAACCACCACCCGAGCAACACCGCAGCAGCCAGGTCCACCAAAATGACATTTCGACTCTGCAGGCGAGTTGAGCCAAACATCGGGATGATCTTGAACAGATGCCCAAGGGGCGTGAAACTGCCCCAGGTGGCAATGAGGCCAACAACACCAATGGCGATGTAGGCCATGAAGTCGCGGTTGTGGCCCCGCCAACCACTTCGCGTGAGGTGGGTGAGGAATCCACAGGTGGCAACAGCGCCAAGAAGCCCGACGTATCCGGTGACTTCAGGAAGGTTGTAACTCGTGAAATATGACGGTTGGCCAAAAGAGCCATTGCCGCCAAACAAATCGGGCAACAACAACAACGGACTCCACCGAACAGCCAGCGATCCAGAGCCAAAGAACTGATAGGTGATAACCGATCGTTGCGACAGGCCAATGAAGGCCCAACCAGGAAGCAACTGGACGAGACCAAGCAGTGCTCCAAAGGCCACGCTCAGTCCTTGGAGGACGAGAAAGACGAATCGACCCTTCCAAGTCGAAATCCATGCTGAAGAGCGAAACAAAAGTAACGCCGGCACGACAATGAACAGCAGTAACTCGAGTTGAGCAATTGCTCGGGGCTCGCCGGTCAGGAAAATGAGGCCCCACAGCAGCGACAACATTGCCCACCAGGGCAAGGCGTGTCGCAGGAGTTGCCACGTGGGCTTGTCTTTCCACTGTTCAATCGTGCGAGCACAGGTAATGGTGATGAGCAGTGCCCAGGGCAAGAAAGCAAAGCCCTGAATGACGGCCAAGTGCACAGCCTGATTCGCCATTGCTCCGAGATAGGCAAACGAGATCCCACCGACAAATGCAGGCAAGGTACCAATGCGTTCGGTGCGCAGCAGCACAAACACGCCAAGCCCAGCAATTGCATACACCGAGGCAATGTTGATAATCCACGCAACCATGGGCGGCAAGATGGCAAAGACCAAGGTGAACGGGTAGAGCGATCCGGCGTTCAGTCCACCAAGCAGGGGCGCACCAGCGTTGACGAGCGGATTGAACAACGGCAAGTGACCCGAGCGCAGTTGCTGGCCGGAAAGCACCCGGAGCGGGAAGTTCTGAATCAGATTGTCGCCAACAAGGGCGGGATGGTTGATCAGCGTTGCCAAGGTAAAGACGACAAAAGGGATGATGCTGAGCGCGAAGAGTGCTCGACGATCAGCCCTGGTGAAGGGCCGCCACCACGGAGAAAAGTGTTCGTGCTCGATGGCGTAATTGTTGCACGTTGCCACTTCGCTGCAACCAACTGAGTTGGACTAGCGGGTGTAGCGAGCCGCAAGTGTCGCCATGGTGCCAAACAACTCCATGATGGACACCTTTTCGTGCGAGGGATCAAGGTGTCGCCAGCAGGTCTCGACGCAGATGGCAATGCGCTCCCGGTCGCCCCACTCGCCAAATTCAGTTCCGTCAAAGAAGCGGTCCAAGTCAGTGGTGGCCTCAAGAACCGTCATGCCACTTGAGTGTCGCTCTTTGCACCCTGACTGAACGGCACGCAAATAGCGAGCAACTGCGCGCACGCCTTGAACATCTGTGAGCGGTCCGTGGCCCGGGACAATGACCTGTGGGTTCCACCTTTCAATTTGCTCACATGCTCGGAGCCAATTCTCAACTGGTCCCTCCCACAAGATTGGGGTTCCGCCAATGAACAACAAGTCTCCAGTGAACACCACCCCTTCTTCTGCTAGGTGCACCACAAGGTCGCCTTTGGTGTGGGCGGGTCCAAATTCACTGAGTTTGAAGCTTCGACCCCCAACTTCCCGCTCAAGTGCGCCGTGAAACGTGGTGGTTGGGGTCGCAGGTGGTTCCCCGGTGAAATCAAAAGAGCCAAAGGAGTCAACGATGTAGCGACCAAGTTCGCTGTCTTGGCCACGTGCAGCCTCAACCAGCATGGCCATCACTGCTGGAGGAAGGTCATCAAATTCTTTCGCCGAGGCGGCTGTAGCAATGACCTCGACGTGAGGCAGTGCCACGACGCTGTTGCCAAAACAGTGATCACCGTTTGCGTGGGTATTAATGAGCGTTGAAATCGGCGACGTCGAAAGCATTGGCGCAAACGTCGACAGCATGTTCTCGGTGAGCGGGCGGTCGTAGAGGGTGTCGATCAGCACTGACTCCGCGTTGGCGACAACGAGTCCAGCGTTTGACCAGCCCCAGCCACCCGTTGGGTGCACATAGGCAAACACGCCGTCTGCGACTTCGGTTGCCGTGTGTTCCATTTTCACTACTCACTTCGCAGTCGGCGAGAAATCGCGATCAAGACCAGTCCAACTCCGCCAGAAAGCAGGGCAAGCAAGACCATAGCCCCAACATTAAATCCAGTGGAGGGAAGCGGCTGGAGTGGAGAAGCGGCTAAAAAGAATGTCTCAAGCGGTTCACCGAGTTGCGTGCGCACGCCAGCAGAGTTTTTCGTTGGCCGGAGGTGTTCGCGAAAGCTGTAACAGCCGCTGTTCGTGATGGGGACCTCTCGAGTAGTGGTTGTCCCATCGCCAATCAAGTCAACGGTCCCAGAGGCAACCGTTGCAGCGCCGGTCCAGGTGAGGTTGTTGCAGGACAGATTCGTCGTCGCAACAGGACCAACGAGATCCCACTCGTAGGTGGCGTGAACCGGGCCACTTTCCTCACTGCCAAGTCCGCTGATGGTGATGGCGTCACTGAGTGTTGTCACTCCATGTTGGCTTTTGTGCGCGGCCTTGGTCGTCATGGTTGGCGTGGTCGGGGTAACGGTGATGACTTCGTTCGCCGATCCAGCAACGTGGATTGCCGGCGAGGGAAAGCCAGGCGAGGTCGATGAGGTCAAGGTGTCTGACCAGCTGTAGCAACCAGGCCCATGGAGCGTTGCTGGTCCAGTTGTCGTTGACTGGTCACCAGAGATGGCCACCGTGCCACGGTCAAGGACGGGAGCTGATGACCAGTCAACGCCAGCACAACTCCCAGAACTCATCGACACTGGACCCTGCAGTTGCCAGTGGAGATCTCCAGAACCTCCGTGGGTTCCCGTGATGGTGACTTCATCACGCACGGCCGTCCATGGCAATGCCGACACTTGAGAGCTCACGGTCACAATCGTTGGGGCAACAACATTGATGGTCTCGCGCTCAAGCCCCAACGGTTTGGTGACGCCAAGAGAACCAGCACTTGCGGGGAGCGATGTTTCGAAGCTGTAGCAACCAGGGGCGCTCACCTGGGTGGTCGGCGTGACATAGGTTCCATTTCCTCCGGCAACAAGTGCAATGGATCCTGAGGCAACTGTTGCAGCAGTGGTCCAGTCGAGGTCGCTGCAGGTTCCCCCAGCCGCTGTTCGTGGACCTGACAAGGTCCAGCTCAGTGGCGTTGGTGGCGATGGGTTGCCAAGAGAAATTGAATCGACCTGAATGGAATCAGAAAGAGAGACCGAACCATCAGTTGAGAAGGTTTGCGAGGCAGTCGTCACAATCCGAGGTGGGTAGGGCGTGACCAAGGTGTTTTCACCCGGAGCCCCTGGCGCCTGATCGGCACTGTTGGGGTAACTCTCTCCAACGAGGTGATACCCCCACGAGTAGCAACCACCAGTAGTCGTTGCCGCTGGCCCAATGGTCAAGGTGCCATTGCCTGCTACTGGCACTGAGCCACTTGCAGCGGTTGGAGCCGTTGAGTAATCGGCATCATTACAAGCATTCCCGACGACTTCTGCTGGCCCAATGAGTGACCACTCAAGCGTGCCGGGGGCTCCTCCGGTCCCTGAAATCGTGACCTGATCGCTGATTGAGTCAAATTGGCCAATTTCTGTTGCCGAAGTCACCGTTTCAATTGTCGGAGTCGATGGTGCGACGAGGCCGACCTTTGGTGGCTCTGCCGGCAAGGTAACGGTTGACGGGTTTGAAAGGTCTGAAGCGTTTGTGGCTGCGCTGTTCCAGGCAATGTGATTGATCACATCGCTCGGCATCTTGACCGTGATTGCTGCACTAAAAGAAGAACCCTTTGGATATGGGCCAGCACCGGTGAAGCGCAGAGCAGTCACGAGCGACAGCACAGGAGGTGGGGTGGTCGACCAATCGTCAAGACAAGTTGAATTTTGGGCATTGGCGAAGACCTCTGGTCGGCAGGGATTCGTTGCGGTTGAATACGCAACTTCAACGCCTGCGCCAGTTGAGGTGGCTTCGAAGACGACATTGGTCGCGCTGTCACGGGGAACTGCCGATTGGCCTTGGCTCACCCCTTGGTCACCTGGAGTTGGCAAAAGGTCGTAGATGACCGCATGTTGAAGGGTGTCAGATCCAACGTTTGACCAGTTGAGAACGAACACTCCACTTCCGCCCTCTCCGGTTTCGCCAACGCCAAGTGCGCCTTTTGCCAAGGGATCGAGATCGCCTTGGACGCTTTTGGTAAGGGCAAATGCAGCTCCGGTCCCGATGACCGAGAGCGTTGCTGAGTTCTGACAATGCGCTTCGCTCGAGTAGCCATCACCTGACAGGTCGCCTGAGTTATCAGATTGATACGTTGCCGTCGAGATACCGCCACCGCTTTGGGTAGGCGTTGAGCACACTTCATTGAGTGGAGCAGCGCCAAGCCCTTTGAGGAAGATCTGGTCGGTATTTGGATAGAGGCCGAGTGCACTCGGTGTGGTCAGAAGCAAAAAGCCAGAGGGAAAGGCAAGCGTCCAAGCTCCGGGACTCGAAATCGTCGCCTTTGGCACGGTGATGCGAATGAGTGACCGTTTCGTTCCGGCGTAGTTGGTGAGGTACTCAACGTTTGCCTGGACAACGGTTGCGCTCTGGCCAGCACGGGTGGCAGTGACCTTGACGGAGCCGACTGGATTTGACCAAGACAATCCAAGCGGGAGGAGATCGCTCACGACAACGTCATGGCTGAGGTTGGTGTTTGGGTTGTTGATTGAACCAACAACGGTCATCTCCGTTGTTCCTCTTGCTGCTGCTCCGAGGGTTCCAAAGGCTTTTGAGATACCGAGTTGGATGACGTTCGGCACGGTAAACACTGAGTTCGACGCGCTGACCGGCGTGAGCGGTCCTCCAGTTGAGAGTTGAGGAGTTGCCACTGCAGTGTTGTGGAGTTCGTTGAGGCTCGCATTCAGATTGGACAACTCAGCTGAGGCATACCCCCACATGGCGAGCTGCAGCGTCCGGTTCTGGAGCAAAAGATGGGGCGGCACGGTGACGGCCGCTACGGACTTGCCTGCAGGAATGGCAAAAAATGCCGACGAAGCGGTGGCTGAAACAGACGACGTGGCGTTGAGGGAAGCGGAGGATCCATCGGCGTAGAGAACGCTTGGCCGCCAACCGCTTGCATAGGCATGACCAAGGCCATTCACTGTTGGGTCAAATCCTGCGCTGGTGACTTGAAAAATCGTCGTGAGGAATGCCGGATCACTGCAGGCAGCAGCACTTGGTGTCAGCGAGTTGAAGACGTTTCCGACCACGCTGGTGAGGCAAGGAACCGGATCAACAATGGTCGTCTGGTAGTGACCCACGAGTGCGTAGGCCACTGTGGTGCGATATGAAGCAGCAGCTGCGCCAATGGTGAACGTCGGCGTTGCCGATGGGGTGACCCACTGGCCCGGGTAGGTGCCGACGTACTGGTTCCCCGTGACGATGCCGCCTTGAGGAATTGGGGCGAGGGATGACTTCGTCACTGCGGCATAACCAAGTCCTGGGCCAGTTCCCGGAACGAGAACCATATTGATTGGCACCTGTGCGCTTGTTGAACTCGTGATTCCCTCTGCGTTGTCGGCATCAGCTCCGGTGCCGTCGAAGGTTGCGGTGTTGCGAATTGGCTGGAGGGCTGGAACCGCCAACGGGGCAGTGGTCGTCACGGTGTAGGTGTTCGTGCCTCCGCCAAGCGGGTGGCATCCCTGCGGGAGAGCGCTTGGGTCGCTCTTTGGAAATGACCACGTCACCGAGTGCTGGACGGAGTCGTAGGTGGCACCAGTTGGGGTGGAAGAAACGTAGGTGAGCTCAGCGGGCAGATAATCAACCAACTCACCATGTTCGAGTTCGAGGTTTCCCGAAGTCGCGCTCGAGCACTTTGCGGTCAATTTGAAGGTGATGGGGCTACCAACTTCGTAAACACTTCCTCCGTCGGCAGTTGCCTTCGACAGTGACACGAGTGGCGCTGCAGTTGCTTGACTGACTGCTGCTGTTGGTGCTTTCGTCGGGAGAATGCCATTTCCATCAATGGTCGGCCGAAGTGCCCAAACGGTGTTGTTCGGGGTGACGAGGTTTGGTGGGGTCACCGTCAATTTGATCGTGCCGCTGTAGCCAGCAATGAAGTCGACCGAAGAAAGCCCGACAACGAGGTTGTTGCCGATGATTTCGGGACCAGAAGTGAGAAAGCCAGCGGTGGCCGAGGTCGCGGCGTAGCGCCATGACGGGTCAGTCATTGGTGGGGTTGTTGCCGTGGTGAGGGGGACTGCGACCGTGACATTTGGACCACAGGCCGTACCGGCCGTACCGGCGCACGACACTGCAATGGTGTAGCTGAATGGAGAACCCGTGGCATGGGTCTGCGTTGTTGGGCTCACCGTGATCTGGCTCGTGGCAGTGATGAGCGCATTCGCTTCTTTTACCGCCACCCCCACAACTGCGGTGAGCATCACCAGTGCAACGAGGGAAATTCGCCCGAGGAAACTGAGGCGTCGAAAGTTTGTGTCCATTTCGGAATCGTAGTGAACAGTTCGCCGTCAACGCCGGACAATGCCGTTGCGTTCATTTCTGGAAAAGCGATTCAGCCCACGTGGAGCGGGTGCTGGCGAATTGGGGCTAGGCCATTGAAGGACTGGTGAGTCAACGGCACCAGCGGAGCGGCTCCTCTCGTATTCGGCAGAATGTTCATACGGGTTTGAAGCCACCCAGCAGGCCTCTTCCTGCCGAAGCAGAGGTGGGTACAGATCTTGTCGCGAGAATTGCTTGTACGACTCACGGTCGAGCGAGAGTTTGGGCGGCCAGAGAAGATTCGACGACCGTGGCCAAAGTATCTCGGAGAACATGCTTGCGTTGGGCCGGCCATGTCGGGTCTTCGTGACTGATTACCAATGGGAACAACGGTGATGTCGAGCACAAGTCTGCCAAGGTTGAAAAAGAGCTTGAACGAATGCGGAACCGACTTCCCATTCAGTTTCGAATGCACCGGGGACGCGCTCATTTATCCAAAAGTGTTTGGATCATCTGCGAATTGGGCTGCCTTCTTCTGTCGTCCAGGTGCCGGAGTCCGCTCGTGAAAGAGGCGGCGATAGTCATCGTCCGCCGAGAAGCCGTGCAGATCTGCGACGAGGTCGAAACACAGTGCTTTTAGCCTGGCCCACATTGCGATGCGTTCGAGAGAATTCAGCATTCGGCCTTTGGAGGCCATAGCGGTTGATACCTGCCACCCTTCATCGGCATTTGGGCGACGGAGCGGGGTGGCGCACGACCGAGAAGCGCAAGCCAGCGATCAAGGTGGTGTGTCTCGCGCCGAGCTGCACTTTCCTGCATGCAACTTCGACGTACCCAGTGGAGCAAAACACCCCCGGATCTTTCGAAGATCGCGGGAGTGTTTTGTCTACCGAGTTCGTACTGTGGAGTTGGGGCTCACACGCAACCTTGAGGTAGAAGATCTTGCTCCGTTGGAGTAGCAGCTTGCTAGCGCAGCACCTTCACCAAAGCCCCAGTTGCGGTGTTGAACTCAGTGATGGAATTGCCGCCGAAGTTGGTCACGAAGGCGTTGGCGCCGGAGAAGGCGATGCTCTTTGGATAGCTGAAGCCGTAACTATTGGCAGAAAATACGCGTACCAAAGCGCCAGTTGCGGTGTTGAACTCAGTGATGGAGTTGCCGTATCGGGCGCTGTTGCCGTTGATTACGAAGGCGTTGGCACCGGAGAAGGCGATGTCCTGTGAATAGCTGAAGCCGTAGCTCTTGGCAGAAAGCACGCGTACCAGAGCACCAGTTGCGGTGTTGAACTCAGTGATGGAGAAATTGTTCGACGCTGAGTGGCGGCTGGCCACGAAGGCGTTGGCACCGGAGATGGCGATGGGCCATGGCCAGTTGAATTCGTAGCCCTTGGCCGAAAGCACGCGTACCAGAGCACCAGTTGCGGTGTCGAACTCAGTGATGGAGTTGCCGTTGGTGTTGATCACGAAGGCGTTGGCACCGGAGATAGCGATGTTCTGTGGATAGTTGAAGCCGTAGCTCTTGGCAGAAAGCACGCGCACCAAAGCGCCAGTTGTGGTGTCGAACTCAGTGATGGAGTTGCCCCAGTAGAGGTTGGTCACGAAAGCGTTGGCACCGGAGATGGCGATGTCATGTGGCGAGTTGAATCCGTAGCTCTTGGCAGAAAGCACGCGCACCAAAGCGCCAGTTGCGGTGTTGAACTCGGTGACGGAGTTGCCTCCGCCGTTGATCACGAAGGCGTTGGCACCGGAGAAGGCGATGGCCACTGAATCGATGAATCCGTAGCTCTTGGCAGAAAGCACGCGCACCAAAGCACCAGTTGCGGTGTTGAACTCAGTGATGAAGCTGCCGTTGCCGTTGACGTTATGGTTGATCACGAAGGCGTTGGCACCAGAGATAGCGATGATTGATGGGCCTTTTATCCCCAGCGAAGTGGTTGTCGCCGAGGCAGGACCGGCTCCAAATGACTCGCTGGACAGTCCGGCCGTAGCCAGTGCTGTAGCCGCGGCGATTGTTCGAAATGCACGTGTACGCATGGAATTCTCCTCGGAGAACTTGGGCCGCAAGGTTGAAAACGTATGTTATCGCTTATGTGGTTTTCCTTTGGCGACAAGTTGTGTGCTGGTGAGTTCCAGCGACCTGGCGTGCTTGAAGTGGTGCGTGGCAAAGACGACGGCGATGTTTGGTTCGCGACCGCTCGCAACCTCAATCGCCCCATCTGCGCCCCTGGGCTCGTGATATCAACCGCTAGGACCCCCAAACGCCGAATGATCAGTTCAGTAATGCGCTGACCCAGGAAGAAGCAGGACCGCTGACTGAGGGACTGAGTGAAGAACAACTGGCAATCTACGACCTACTTACGCGCCAGCTCCGGAGCTCTCTGACAACGAGATCGTCGAAGTCAAGCGTGGGGCCGCTGAACCTCTCGAGGTCCTCAAGCGAAACAAGCTCGTTTTGGACTGGCGAAAGGAACAGGCCACAGGGGCCTCGGTGCGAGTTGCCGTGGAGGAGGTCCTTGACAGACTTCCAGAAGCATTCACCTGTCCGAACTACGCGCAGAAGTGAGTTGACACTGAGGGAAATCTCCTCAGCCCCCGACGAAATACGCTCGCCTGCGAGCATGCGCTCGAAAAAGATGGAGCCGAAACTCGGGTGAATACTGAAACGGCATGACTACCTCCTTGGTAGTTCACGACCATTTTGATACGAAAGGGTGGTCCCCTCAACGGGGATCAGCCCAACTGGAGCGGGTGACGGGGATCGAACCCGCATGGCCAGCTTGGAAGGCTGGGGCTCTACCATTGAGCTACACCCGCGTAATTCGCTCTAGGTTACAAGATTGACAGGTGGACAGTGCGCAACTGACCAAACGAAGTACACTGCGCAAGCAATGCTCATAGGGGGGCTCCATGAAACATGTGTTCAGAAGTTCGATTGCCGCACTGAGTCTGCTCGGGGTTGCCGTGATTCCAGCAACCGCTGGAGCAGCCAAGCCCATTAAGGCGCCAGCCACCGTGTCGGTTAAGGGCACCACCTTCGTGAAGGTGACTGCGGCCAACAACAAGTCCTATCAAGGTCCAGGTCCGTATCACGTTGGTATTACGACTTTTGATCTCGCAGTGAAGCCAACGACGTTGACCCCTGCTGGGTATACGACCAAGGTGGACTGCTGGTACCCGACACTCGCCGTTGGTTCGTCATCGATCTACAACATGTCCTCGTGGCTTCCAGCGCCGATTGCCTTCATTGTCAAGAACAACCCTGCAGCCAAAGACATCGCCACCTACCCAACGAGTGGGATCGCCAAAGCACCATTTGCTCCAGGCAAGTTCCCACTGGTGGAATTCAGCCATGGCTACGGAGGTTTCCGAGACCAGTCGGCTGCAATCACCGCACACTTGGCTAGCTGGGGTTTTGTTGTGTGCGCACCCGATCACTTGGGTCGCAACTTGACGGCACAGCTCGACCCTACGGTCTCGCTCACGCCGCCAACGACTGACCCAAATGCTGACGTCAACGATCTTGCCACTCTTCAGGCGCAAATCGCGGCAAGCAAAGTCCCTGTGCTCAAGGGTCATGTTGATGCAACGAGAGTGGTTGCACTTGGCCACAGTGCTGGCGGATCAGCCTCTGAGCGCTTTGCCTCGTATGCAGCGTCGCTCAATGCCAAGGGAACCTTTCTCAAGGGTTGGATTGGCATGGCTGGAATGTCGAAGCTCAACTGGAGCCAAACCATTGCTCCTTACAACACGATCCCAACACAGCCTGGATATGTCATCTCTGGAGACCAGGACATCACGGTGCCGACCTCGTCACTCCAGACTGCTTTTAGTGGTCTCACCGCAAGGTCGACCATGACGGTGCTGACTGCCGCTGGTCACAATGTGTTCTCCGACATCTGTGTCATTGGCGCAGGCAGCGGTGGCATCTTGGCCATTGCCAAAGCCTTGAACGTCAGCGTCCCTGACAACTTGGCCAACTTGGCAACTGACGGCTGCAAGACGCCGAATCGCCCGGTGCTTGATGACCTCGGCGTCATTGGACAAATCACCGTTGCTGCCGCTCGGGCAATGAACGGTCAAGACGTTGGTCGTCCAACCACAACGGGACTCGTTGCTGGCTACCCAGGACTCGTGAGTTCAACCACTCGCGTCAGCGGTGGAGTGGTCACCGGCGAATAGTTCAGAACTGGCCAAATGGGCTCACTGGTGTGATGGGCTTGAAGCATCGCTCGAGGTCGAGCGCGGCTGAAAGTGCCCGCTCATCAAAATACCTATTGGCCACCACCTGCACGCCGAGTGGCAAACCTTGATTGAGCCCTGTTGGCACTGACACCGCTGGGAGTCCAAGCACGTTCATTGGCGTGACGAACCTCGACAACACATTGACCTCGTGTTGGCTCTGCCGGCTGCGGACATCAAAGTCAAAAGAGAACGGTTTCTCTGTCCACACCGGTCCAAGAAGGATTGGGTGGTCTTGGAAGAACGCTGACCATTCAACTGCCAAGAGGTGCCGCTGCTGATGGAGCTGAAACAACTCGGAGCGATCGGGCACTCCGTATTCGAGCAGCGCCTCTTCCAAGATCCAGATGGATTCATCGGAGCCAACTTGGCGAAAGGCTTCGAGCCCTTCAGCAATATCAGCCATGAGCAGTTTCGACCAGATCGTTCTTGCCTCCACAATCGACGGAGGAGAAATCTCCTCAACCTCGTAGCCGAGGCCTTGGAGGGCCTCTCCGGCGCTTCGAACACAGCTTGCGACTTCCTTGGCCGTTGATCCACCGGGAGGTTCTGGCACCAGTGCGACTCGACAGGGCTGAAAGCCATCGGTGTTTGGCACAAAGGGCGGGCAAAACGGATCACGAGGGTGCGTTCCCGCCAAGACCTTGTAGGCAAGCCAAACATCTGCAACAGTTCGAGCCATTGGCCCAGTTGTTGACATGAGCTGTCCCGACAAGCTTGGCGAATTCGACGCCGTTGAAGAAGCGTGGGCAATGGTGTTTGGCGTTGGCTTGAGCGAGGCAATCCCGCAGCAGTATGCGGGATTTCGAACCGAGCCTCCAATGTCGTTGCCAAGTCCAAGTGGGCTCATCCCTGCAGCAATGGCTGAACCTTCTCCACCAGAAGACCCACCAGGGGTTGCGTGCTCGTCAAAGGGATTGCGGGTTCGCCCATACAGCGATGAATCCGTGTGGAGCCGGAGGCCAAAGTCGGGCAAATTCGTCCGAGCAAAGCAAATCGCTCCTGCCTGTCGCAGCCGTTCAACCGCTGGGTCATCCATTGTGGCAATTGCTGCTTCGCCGCTCGGTACGCCATCGGTTGTTGGATACCGAGCAACATCGAGATTCTCTTTGACGGTAAAGGGGACGCCAAACAACGGTGGGAGTTCGGTCTCACGAAGCACCGTTGCATCAGCGTGACGTGCAACAACTCGTGCATCATCAATAAAGCGAACAATGGCGTTCAGTTGACCGTTGACGGCTTCGGTTCGCTCGAGGTGGGCGCTCAAGACCTCACTTGGGCTGAAGGTCTTTTCCCGAATACCTGCGGCAAGATCAGTTGCTGACAACTTCCACAATTCGTCCATGAGGTGCCTTTGTTCGCTAGGGCGATGCTAGGTCGCCTCGCTGATGCAAACGGGCAAAGGCGTGCTGGTGGTTGTTAGGCTTGGGGCTCGTCGTTGTGACCAAACTTGGAGCCTTCTGCGTGACCTCGCCTGCACTCACCAACTCAAGCCAAGCATCACTGTTTGACCGTGTTGGTGGAGTGGAGTTCTTTACCAAACTCGTGGAAGATTTCTACAGCCAAGTCGAGTTGGCACCAGTGCTTCGAGTGATGTATCCGGAGGATCTGACCGAAGCCAAGGCGCATTTGGCCCTGTTTCTTGTGCAGTACTTTGGCGGCCCCGCCGACTACCAGGCTCTGCGTGGGCACCCGCGACTGCGGATGCGGCATTCGCCCTACGTCATAGATGTTGTTGCTCGAGATGCGTGGATTGCGGCAATGCTCCACGGCGTTGGCTTGTCAACAGCCGGGCCAACTGAGCGTGCTGAGTTGATCCACTATTTCGATTCCTCGGCCCACTCGTTGCAAAACGTCTAGCCAAGATCTGGCGAAGTCAGTCCACAAATTTTGGCGGACGCTTGTCTCGCCTTGCTCGGATGGCCTCTTCGAAGTTCTTGGTGGTCAAACGAATGAAGAGTTGTCCGAGTCCTTCGTGCTCCATGTGCTGCTCCAAGCTCGAAGCATCGAGGCTGTGCCACAGAGAGCGTTTCGTCATCTCGATGCCCACTTGGCTAAATCCGGCAATGCGTTCTGCCATCTCGAGCGCGCTGCTAAGCAACTGGTCGTTGTCTTCAACCCGTGAAGCAATGCCAATACTGAGCGCCTCGTCTGCTGAAACGTCGCGGCCAGTCAACATGATCTCGGCCGCACGGCCCTGACCAATGGTGCGAGGGAGCAAGTAGGAAAGACCGAGTTCTGAGGCAGTGAGGCCATTGTTGATCCCGGCCGCTCTGAAGTAGGCAGATTTGGCCACAATGCGAACATCGGTGGCTAATGCCAAGCAAAACCCACCACCAATTGCGGCACCATTGATGGCGCCAATGACGGGCTGGTGCATAGAGCGAATGGTCGAGATCACTTTCTCGAGAAGCCCCATGGAACGAAGCGCAATGGTCGGAAGGCCAAGGCCATCGATGTTTGGAACCATGCCAGGGTCTTCTAAGTCGGCTCCCGAGCAAAACCCATGGCCAGCACCCGTGAGAATCACGACCCGGCAGTCATTGTCATCAGACAATGCTTCGAGTTGTTGGCGAAGCGGCACCATGACGTCAAAGGCCATGGCATTCATGCGCGCTGGACGATTGAGGGTCACGAGGCGAACGTGGGGAAGTGGCGTTTCTACAACAAGGAAGTCGTCTGTTGCCATCAGGCGTCACCCTCGGCCCATGAGAGACGTCCACCTTCTAGGTTGACAACTTCGTAGCCAAGCGAGTCAAGCAGCGCCGCGGCTTTCATTGAGCGCCCGCCAGCGTGG
This sequence comes from Acidimicrobiaceae bacterium, assembly GCA_947456095.1. GTDB lineage: Bacteria > Actinomycetota > Acidimicrobiia > Acidimicrobiales > RAAP-2 > CAIQEU01. The sequence goes on along the minus strand of CANGPX010000002.1, from coordinate 34,045 downwards.
CAGGCACAGATGATCTCGACGCCTTGTGGCAGTTCACCGACGCGCGCCTCGAGTTCGCCGAGTGGAATGTGGATGGCAACTGGGTAGGACCATTCTTCGACTTCGCTCAACTCGCGCACATCAAGCAGGACCACGCGTTCTCCCGCAGCGAGCCGTTGCTTTACCTGATCTGGGGTGGTGAGGGAAATGGTCATGGGTTACTCCTCGTCGTTGTTCGTTCGAAGCATACGCAGACCACGCTGCTCGAGTCGGCGACTGAGGCGAAGCGCGAGGAGACCAGTGAAGAGGAGTCCTGCACTCACGGCGAGCAAGAGGCCGCTGTTGAAGCCAGTTTCTGGCAGTCCGGGTGGCACCGGAGGTTTCGGTGTTGGTGCATGGATTTCTGGGACTGCAAGGGTGATTGCCGTTGGACCCGGGTCAATGACCAGTGGTTGGCTCGTGCAGTGCAGTGCAGGGTCGAGCAAGTAATTCGGCGGAGCAATTCGTTCTCTCACGCACCACATCTGCCCCGACGGCAAGAGGAATTGCAATACGCCTTGTGTATCAGTCATGCCTGCGCCGAAGTAGTGGTAGCCAGAGGGAACAACTACTGAACCCGGTGTGGGTGGAGGACCATATCCAGCTGGAACTTGGCCCAAAACAAACAGGTCATAGGTCGCACCCGGCACACCGGTCCCTGGAGTTTCGGAGTTGTACTTTTGCACCGAGAAGGTCACGAGGTGTTCTCGCTCATCAATCACGATTGGCGCGTTGGCCTTCATGAGTGGCCCAGAAGTGCAGCGAACCGCAGGGTCGAGCAGAAAGCCAACGGGGGTCGAGTGTTCAACCACACACCATGTCGACCCAACAGGAACGGTGAAGACCAAGGTGCCCAAAGGAGACGTCGTCGCTCGTGCATACCAAGTGGCACCGGCAAGTGCGGTTGCATCACTTGGTGGTGGCCCAAGCGGTCCACCAAGGGGACCCGGATCAACAGCAAACAGGTCATAGACCGCCCCGGGTACCCCAATGCCAGGTTGAGATGCGTTGCGCTTTTCAACGGGGAGAGAAGTGACGATTGCCTCATCAGCGAAGGTGATGGTGCGAACTTCGCCGGGAATCAAGGTGATGGTTGCAACCGGGTTGGCAGGCAAGTGATAGCCCGGTGGAGCTGCGGTTTCGGTCACTTGGTAGTCGCCAGCTAACAGCGAAGACCCACTGAGAAGCGGACAGGTTCCGTCGAGCACCGTGGTGCAGGTTCCAAGGTCTTCACTGAACACGCCGGTGTGGAGGGGGTCTCGCTGAAGATGAAACGTGGCGCCGGGGAGTTCCCGCTTTGTTGTTGCATCGAGTTTGACAATCCCAAGACTTGCGCGACGCGACTGTTCAATGAGGGCTCCCGTTAGTTGCACGGTGGTCACTTCGCCCGCAGTAACGGTGACGGTCTGATCGGGTGCTGCGAGATAACCCCATGGCGGGGTTGTCTCGTGCACGGTGTAGGTGCCAATGGGGAGATCTTCTGTTGGGCCGGCAAGGCCCAGTGAAGACGTGGTCAAGGTATCGACGAGTTGGCCGGAAGCATCAAGCACATCGAACTCGGCTCCGGCGAGGTCGAGGTATGGACCAGCATCACCTTGTTTTTCCAGCGCAATCGTTCCCGTAGGGACCCCACTGTTGACGGTCATTGAGTGAGCGACTCTCGTCGTGCCTGGACCTGCTCCGACAATTTGGGCTGACGGCACGTAGATCGTTGGGCGAAGGTAGGAGATGTTGCGTTGACCAACCGTGGCCACGGCAGAAATGGTGATGGGGTGTGCTGCCCCGCCACTGTTGACCACAGTGACGCTTGAGCGTCCAGTTGCATCTGTCGTGGTGGTCATCGAGGTCGCGCCACTCGCTGAAGTGAAGGTCGCGCCGCTCACCGTCCAGGTGAGCTTGGTTCCAGCCAGTGGCCGACCAGATCCCGGAAAGGTGAGGCGACCCGTCAGCTGTGTTGACGTTGCGAAGGTTGTGTCGCCACCAGATACCAACAACGCAACCGTTGGGTTGGCTGTTGAATCCGTTGCCGCAGACAGCAGCGCTTTCAAAGCGTCGTAGGCGCGAGTGAGACCGGGCTCCATGGTGACCGCTGGAGTTGCCCACCACTTTTCGCTCGACAAGATCCGCATGGCTGCGCCAAGTTCATTGGCACTGAACTGGCCGGGGTTCCCTCCTGTCACCCATCCGCGAGCAGCAGATTCAGAGAGGGCGAAACCAAGGGCCACATTGCTCGAAGTTTGCATTCCTGAGGGGGCCGTTGTTGAGGTGTAGGCGTAGGTTGGCGACGGGTAGGAACCGGCGTTTGAAGGATTGTTGGCACACAGCACCCAACCAAGAGCTCCGGGAAAACCAAGTCCATAAGAGCCGTACCACGTGTTCTTACCCCCGTAGGTTCCGCAGTAGCCCTTGTACGGCGACGGAGGATTGCCAGAACTACACGGCGCTGGCCCGTTTCGCTGTTGTGCGGCAGAAGCGACCGAAGCAGGAGCAATTGGCAAAGCAATCAGCGTCAAGACCAGGAGCGAAGCAAGTAAGACACCACGGCGAAAAAGCGTTCTCATCGCCAACGAAATGTAGTCCGAAGGCCTCGGCGAACTGGGGAATCTCTGGAACGAGGTCACCTTGTACCATTGAAGCGTGCCCCTCAAGCGCAGCGCCCTGCACGACGGCGAGGTCGTCGTCGTTGAAGTTCGCCAACACTGGTCGGTGACCTTTGCTCCGGTCGCATCTGCTGTGGTCGTTGTTGCAGCGGTGAGCGCAGTTGGCATTGCCCTTCAACCGTTGCCGGTCTGGACGCTGTGGATTGCTGGAGCTCTCGTGATCTTGCCAGTTCTTCGAGCCGGTCTTGCGCTGTTTCGATGGTCACGTCACACCGTCACGCTCACGAGCGCTCGCATTGTCGTCCAGCGCGGTGGATTTTCTCAAGAACAAAGTCAGCTGCGCCTCGACCGAGTCATTGATGTGGGATTTCGCCAAAGCATTCTCGACCGCTTGCTCGGGCGAGGCGCGGTCACCGTTGAGCTTGAAGAGGGCGATATGGCAATCTTCCCGAGCGTGCGTCGACCAAAGGCATTTGCTCACGTGGTCACGGCGGAACTCCATTTGCGCAGTGGCGGGTCTGCCTTGGCTCAACGGGAATTAGCCGAGTCAGTTGCGGAGTTGACGTCGAGCCGCCGGGCGCAACTGCCTTCATCTGAGTATGCCGTTGATGAAGAACATCACGGCACTCCAGAGCTCGATCGTGCAGCTGCGGCGCTGCCTCCGCTTGCTCGAGCCGAACTTGAAGTCCTGCTTGGCCAGTTCGAAGATGGGGAAATCTCAGCCGCACAGTTTGAGCGTGAGCGCTTTGCCCTCCTGCGGGACTACGGCATTGACCCTCGGTCAAGCAGGTAGATTTCCCCTGTGCCTACACCTCGCTATCGCTGTGCTGCTTGTGGAAACTTGACCCGTTTTGACGTCACGGTCACAACAACGGAGAAGGCCTACCATCACTACTCGGTCGGCGGAGAATTGACGATTGAAGACCCAGCCATTGTTGCCCACCGCGTCGACGAAGTGGCCTGTCGCTGGTGTGGACACGGGCGCAGCGTTGAAGTGGTTGACGAGGTGGCAAGCAGCGATGACGTGCCAAGCGAGTCCACCGATTGAGGTTTGCCCGCCGGCGACCACCGCGGCTGAACCCGCAGTTTTTGGTCCAGACCGCTGGAGTTGAGCGACTGTATCGAAGCGTGCCGGCCTTTACTGCCACCACGTTGTCTGGTGAGGTTTGGTCGAGTCGTTCACTGAGCGGCTCGACGCCAACGCTCATGGTCTTTGTCAAAGACAACTGCACGGGTTGCGCTGAGTTCATTGACGCAGCCCAAGACCCGAAGTTGGCTGGTCTTGTCGACCAAGAGCGTCTCATCTTGGTGGTTGGAGAAGATGACAAAGCAGTGCAGCGACGACTTGCTCGAGCACAAGGAGTCGAAGAAGTCCTCATTGGTGCTCAACCAGCACGAGCCCTTCGAGTGCCCGGAGCACCGTTCTTCTCGCTCATTTCAGCGTCAGGTGATGAAGTCGTGAGCGAAGGCGTCGCCTTTGGGGTTTCACAAGTGCGCGACCATTGTCGCCATGGACTCGCGGGCAATGACCAATCAGTGCCGCGCTTGGAACTCGACGAGTAGCGACATGTCACAGCCACCTCGCAGGCTTCACTCATGCAAATCACCAGTGACCATGAGGGAAACCTTGGCGAAGCAACACCAATGTGCATTGACTGCCACGGATGTGCATTCATCCATACCGACGCGTGTCAAGACTGTGTGGTCTCGTTCTTGCTCAATCGAGAACCTGACGATGCCGTCATCATTGACGCAGCAGAAGCTCGAGGGCTCAGATTGCTGCAGCAGGCAGGTCTTGTTCCAGGCATCAGATTCGAAGCACGCGGCGCCTAGGCAGCGGTTGGTCGGGCAATGACCCGACATCTTCTCGTCACCAATGATTTTCCTCCCAAGGTGGGTGGCATTCAGTCCTACCTCGCTGAACTGTGGCGTCGCCTCGACCCACAGAGTTTTGCCGTGCTGACGGCTGCTTCAGACCCGGGTGCGGAAGCCTTTGATGCCGGGTGGCGAGCGCAAGGGTTTGAGGTCATGCGGGTTTCGTCGCGCACCTTGTTCTTGCCAACTGCTCGGGCAAGAAAGGCGATTGAAGCGGCGATTTCCCAAACTGGTGCAGATCTCGTGTTGTTAGATCCTGCCTGGCCACTTGGACTCGTTGGCCCAAAGTTGTCAGTTCCGTATGGGGTGGTGCTCCATGGTGCAGAAGTCACGATTCCGGGTCGGTTGTTCTTGCTGCGACGGAGTTTGGCCAAGGTGCTGAAGGGCGCAACCATCGCCATTGCCGCTGGCACCTATCCCGCTCGTGAAGGCGTGCGAGCAATGGGCCATGACTTCCAACGCGTCGTCAACGTTCCACCAGGGGTCGACACGACTCGCTTCCAACCGCTCAGTGAAACAGACCGCCGAGAGGTTCGCCGCTCCCTTGGCGTAAGCGACACGAGCCAACTCGTCGTCAGTATTTCTCGTCTCGTTCCGAGAAAGGGCATGGACGTCCTCATTCAAGCGGCCCATCAACTCCACCGCGAGGGTCACGAGATTGTCGTCGCCATTGGGGGTCGTGGGCGAGATCGCAAACGTCTCGAGCGGTTGGCAAAGGGTGGCCCGGCTCGCGTCGAGTTTTTAGATTTTGTTGCCGATGAGGATTTGCCAGGCATTGTTGGTTCAGCTGACGTGTTCGCCATGGTGTGTCGCAATCGTTGGGCGGGACTTGAACAAGAGGGCTTTGGCATTGTCTTTTTAGAAGCGGCAGCCTGCGGTGTGCCGCAACTTGCAGGAAGAAGCGGGGGATCGGCCGACGCAGTTGAACATGGCGTCACCGGTCACATTGTTGAGGCACCAAAGTCAGTTGCCGCTGTTGCTCAAGCGCTGAAAGACCTTCTTGAGCACCCCAATTTGGCCGAAATGGGTGCCGCGAGTCGACGAAGAGCTGAGGGATCCTTCTCCTACGACCATCTCAGTTCTACATTGGGGCGTAGTCTGAACACGTAGCAGACGACGTACGTAAGAGATTGAGGAAGGGACCAGGTGTCTAACCAGGCAACTGAGCAGATTGTCATCAAGGCATCGCCGAAGCGTTGTTATGACGCCGCGGCCAACATTGAGGCATACCCTGAATGGATTGATGACATGAAGGCTGTCGTCGTTCACGAGCGCGACGACGAAGGTCGCCCGACCGTGACGGAATTTCGGGCGGCCGCTTTTGGCCGTTCAACCTCATACACCTTGCGTTATGACTACTCGGATGCGCCAACTGCGCTGTCGTGGTCACTCGTCGATGGTGATCTCTTAGATGAACTTGAAGGCACCTACTCGTTTGCACTGGCAACTGGTGGCGCTTGCGAAGTGACCTACAAACTCGTTGCCGCACTCAAGGTGCCATTGCCTGGTTTTGTGAAGTCCCGAGCTGAGCACCGCATTCGAGCAACAGCGCTGCGAGAATTGAAGACTCGGGTGGAGTCAACGTCGTGAGTCACTCATCGAGCGTGGTTCGCTCGATTGGTGTTGATGTTGGCGGCACGAAAGTACTCGGAGTTGCCCTTGGGCCAACCGGTGCCATTGTTGACTCGTTTCGGCTCCCAACTCCCCAGGTCAGCGACACCTCGCTTGGCCGACCCGTTGGGTCATCGGTCGCTGACACCATTGCTGAAGTGCTTGCGACCTTGGCCACTCGAGGGGGGCTTGACTTGAGCACCTGTGCACTTGGTCTTGGCGTGCCTGGCATTGTCGCCTTTGACGGCACCCTCGTGTTTGCTCCCAATCTCCAAGGTGCCATAGGTGCCAACATTGGTGCTCTCGTGGCCGAGCGACTTGGCCGCAGTGAGATTGCCGTTGACAATGATGCAAACTGCGCAGCGGTCGCTGAGCATCACTTTGGTGCCGCTCGTGGAGTTGACCACGCAATTTTGCTCACGCTCGGTACCGGCATTGGTGGGGCAGCGATCGTCAATGGGGTGTTGCTGCGAGGGGCGAATGGATTTGCTGGAGAGTTTGGTCACTTGATGATCGATCGCTCTGGTCCTGAGTGTCCCTGTGGATCCAAGGGCTGTTTCGAGCGCTTTGCTTCAGGGTCTGGTCTTGGTCATCTCGCCGACGTGGCGATGCGTGAAGGCACCGTCGACATGGCCTCAGCAGCAAGCCCAGAGGCCTTGCTCACCGCTGCGGCACAGGGCAATGCGGGCGCATTGGCGGTTGTTGATGAGTTCTGCTGGTGGTTGGCCAAAGGCATTGCCAATTTGACTGCGTGCTTTGACCCGAGTCTCGTTGTGCTCGGCGGTGGGGTGATTGAAGGTCACCACTTGATCATGGAACCAACCGCACGCCATTTGGCCACCGCAATTGAAGGCGGCGCCTTTCGCAAACCGCCAAAGCTCGTGCCAACAGCTCTCGGGCCCGAAGCAGGAGCTGTTGGTGCAGCAATCCTTGGAGAGCGAGCTCAGCCCTGAAAATCGGGATCTTGCTGCCATTGTTTCGCTCAACGCCAAGCGCCGCCCTTGCTGGCGCCCATGAAGCTGAAGCGGCTGGCCTCCATGGGGTCTTCGCCTATGACCACTTGTGGCCGATTGGCAAACGCGACCTACCTGCGCTCGCACCATTTCCCATCCTTGCTCGGGTTCTGGCTGAGACCTCATCAATCATGGTTGGGCCACTCGTTGCCAGAGTCGGACTCGTCGCTGACCAGGTCCTGCTCAGTCAGTTCTTGACCTTGAAGGCACTGGGCAATGGTCGAGTCTTGGCTCCACTTGGTCTGGGCGATGCACTCTCAGAAGCAGAGAACGAAGCCTATGGACTGCTTCGAGCGCCGCTTGAGGAGCGACGAGAGCGACTCGGTTGGCTTCTCCAAGCGCTGCAGGCGCAAGAGATTCCAACGTGGGTTGGCGGGTCTGGACCAAAGACCGTTGCGTCTGCTCGCGCTGGTGGTGCTGCGGTCAACTTGTGGTCAAGCCCGGTTGACCTTGTTGCTCTTCAGGCAAAAGACGGCGAAGTCACCTGGGCTGGGGAACTGCCAAGTTCGGCCGAAGGAATCGAAACCCTGCTCGACTCGTTGGCTGAGGCCGGAGCGTCTTGGGCAATTGGAACCTATTCGACCAGTGCCCTTGTTCTTGGAGGGGTCGCACGATCGAGACCCTGGTTCTCACCGCGGTAACTTAGGCCATGGAATTCCGTCGAATTAACGGCCTGCCGCCCTATGTCTTTGCTGCCATCAATGAGTTAAAGGCCAATGCCCGCCATGGTGGCGCTGACGTGATTGACCTTGGATTTGGCAACCCGGATCTGCCTTCGCCTGACTTGGCGGTTGAGAAGCTCTCCGAAGCAGCGCACCAGGCAAAGAACCATCGCTACTCAGCCTCAAAGGGCATCCCGAATCTCCGTGGTGCCATTGCCTCGCTCTATGAGCGCAAGTGGGGCGTCACGCTCGACCCAGACAAAGAAGTCGTCACCACCATTGGCGCCAAAGAAGGCTTCAGCCACCTCATGTGGGTGCTGCTCCAGCCCGGTGACTCCATTCTCGTGCCGTCGCCGTCGTATCCGGTCCACATCTACTCGCCACTGTTTGCTGGTGGCGATGTTCGCCACGTTCGCCTCTATGGACCAAACACGATCGGAGAAGCACCACCGACGCAAAGCCCCGGCGAGGTGTTCTTTGACAACTTGATGGAGTCATGGGCCACAGCGGTGACGAAACCTCGAGTGATTGTGCTGAGTTTTCCGCACAATCCAACAACTGCTTGTGTGGATCTTGATTTCATGCAGCGCATTGTTGACTTTGCCCGAGAACACGAAGTGATCTTGGTACACGACTTTGCCTATGCCGACCTTGGTTTTGATGGCTACCAGCCGCCGTCGATTCTTCAAGCCGAAGGGGCAAAAGACGTTGCCGTTGAGTTGTACTCGTTGACCAAGTCGTTCTCGATGGCTGGTTGGCGTGTGGCGTTTATGGTCGGAAACCCAGAAGTGGTCGCTGCCCTGACAAAACTCAAGAGCTACCTTGACTACGGCACCTTCCAGCCCATCCAAATCGCCGCCATTGTGGCAATGAACGAAGCCCCTGATTACCCGCAAGAGCTCAATCACATCTACCAGTCGCGTCGTGATGTGATCTGTGAGGGTCTCAATCGCATTGGTTGGGAGATCACTCCACCAAAGGGAACGATGTTCATCTGGGCGCCAATTCCAGAGCCCTACCGGGAGATGGGCAGCTTGGAGTTCTCGAAGTTCCTCGTCACCGAAGCGAGCGTTGCTACATCACCAGGTGTTGGCTTTGGTCCAGGCGGCGATGGCTATGTTCGCTTTGCCCTCATTGAAAATGAGCAGCGCATCCATCAAGCAGTCCGCAACCTCGGACGCACGCTTGATCGCCTCAACTAATTAGTTGTCGTAAGCGAGGCCTCTCGAGCGTTCAACTGCTTGGAGCCACTGTTCATAACCCGAGCGGGCTGTGGCGAGATCTTCACCTGGGGTGAAGCGAGACTCGGCCTTCCAGGGTTTGGTCGTGTCGCTAAAGGGATCCAAGAGGCCTTCGCCAAAAGCAGCCAACGTGGCTGCTCCAAGGGCGGTTGTTTCCAGCGATTTCGGACGCTCAACGAAGACGCCGAGTTGATTTGCTTGGAGTTGACACAACAGCGACATCGCTGAAGCTCCACCGTCAACACGAAGCGTCGTGAGTGGTTGTTCGGCACTGTCAACCATTTGGTCCACCATGGCGGTGACTTGGTAGGCAAGCGCTTCAATGACTGCTCGGGCAATCTGTGCTCTGCCGCTGCCGCGCGACAAGCCAGTGATGGTGCCGCGAGCACGAGGATCAAACCATGGACTTCCTAGTCCAGTAAATGCGGGAACCACCATCACGCCATCAGAACGCTCAACGGTCAGTGCAAGTGGTTCTAAGTCTTCAGATGCTTCAATGAGTTGCAGCTCATCGCGTAGCCACTGAATGGCTGCTCCAGCAACAAAGGCAGATCCTTCAAGGGCATAGGTAAGCGGAGCACCAGCGCCGAGCTGCCAGGCAACAGAGGTGGTGAGGCCGTGAGCGGGCTCTGGGAGCGTTGTCCCAATATTTTGCAGCACGAAACTTCCGGTGCCGTAGGTGGCCTTTGCCATGCCCGGTTCATAACAGGCTTGACCAAACAGCGCACCTTGTTGGTCGCCAATGATGCTCGAGATCGCCACGCCGGCAAGGCTTGGCAACACCGATGCGGCAATGGTCCCAATGCGACCAGCCGAGGGAACAATGGTTGCCAAAGCATGCAGTGGAATGTCGAACATCTCAGCTAATGGTTCTGACCACGAACCGTTTTCTAAGTCAAACAGCATGGTTCGGCTGGCATTTGATGGATCAGTGGCGAACACCCCGCCAGAGCTGCCGCCAGTCAAGTTCCACAGCACCCAAGAGTCAATGGTTGACAAGGCAAGCTGCTCGGCGTTGTTCGCTACCCCTTGACTTAAGAGCCATGACATTTTTGTTGCGCTGAAATAGGGGTCGAGAACCAAGCCAGTTGTGCTGCGAATTTCGGCCTCAACGCCGCGCTGGCGCAACGTGTCGCAGAGGTCTGCGGTGCGCCGGTCTTGCCACACAATTGCTCTTGCCAACGGTTCGCCCGTTGCGCGATCAAAAGCAATGGTCGTCTCTCGTTGATTGGTGATCCCAATCGCCACAACCCGGTAACTTCGTGCCAGTGCACGCTGAGCTGCTTCATTCAGGGTTTCAAGGACCAAGCGAATGATTTCCTTGCCGTCATGCTCAACCCATCCAGGGAAGGGAAAGTGTTGCGTGAGGGGCCGATAGGCCACATCAAGAACTTGGCCGGAGAGGTCAACCGCCAAGGTTCTGACCCCTGTTGTCCCAGCATCAATTGCAAAGAGAATGTCCACGCAACGAGACGCTACCGGCACTTGTTCGCCCTCGCCCGGGTGAATGGTGAAGCGCCCCTTGGGAATCGCTACCCGTGTTGACAAGGTCGTAGTTACAGTGATGTAATACTCGCCCATCTTGTGGTGGGAAATCCAACACACCACAACATGTTGTGGTTAGAGTCGTAAGACGGCCCACTGGACGAAGTTCGCAGGTTGAAGTAAACGTGTAGTACTCACCGAGGGGAACGACTCCTTGGTGATGGTTTCAAAGACATTGAAGGAGAAATCATGGCAATCGCACCACAGCGCCAAGGTATTGGGATGAAGCGTCATTTCACGACGCCTGGTCTTGATCCATTCGACACGGTGGTGTGGGAACGTCGTGATTCACGAATCACGAATTATCGCGATGGTTCTGTTGCCTTTGAGCAACTCGGCGTCGAAGTGCCTTCAACGTGGAGTGTGAACGCCACGAACATCTTGGCGCAGAAGTATTTCCGCGGCACCCTCGGCACCGACGAGCGAGAGACCTCGCTCAAGCAGGTTGCCAACCGCGTGGTCGACACCATCACCGAGTGGGGCAAAAAAGATGGCTACTTCGTCTCCGAAGAAGAAGCCGAGACCTTCCGAGCCGAACTCAAGTACCTGATCATCCACCAAAAGGCAGCATTCAACTCGCCAGTGTGGTTCAACATTGGCGTCAAGGGCGTCCCACAACAAGCTTCAGCGTGCTTCATCTTGGCGGTTGAAGACTCCATGGACTCCATCCTCAACTGGTACACCGAAGAAGGCACCATCTTCAAAGGTGGCTCAGGCGCTGGCGTGAACCTGAGCAAGATCCGCTCGTCGAAGGAACTGCTGAAAGGTGGCGGCACCGCTTCTGGTCCGGTTAGCTTCATGCGTGGTGCTGACGCTTCGGCTGGAACCATCAAGTCTGGTGGCAAGACCCGTCGTGCGGCCAAGATGGTCATGTTGGACGTTGACCACCCAGACCTTCGTGACTTCATCTGGTGCAAGGCCATTGAAGAGCGCAAGGCCCGCGTGCTTCGTGATGCTGGTTTTGACATGGACTTGGACGGCGCTGACAGTTTCTCCGTGCAGTACCAAAACGCCAACAACTCCGTGCGGGTCACCGACGAGTTCATGCAGGCAGTGCTCGATGACAAGCCATGGGCCTTCCGTACCCGCAACGGTGAAGTGGTCGAGACGGTTTCGGCCAAGCAGCTGTTCCGTGAGTTGGCTCAAGCCGCATGGGAATGTGCCGACCCGGGCCTGCAATACGACACGACGATCAATGACTGGCACACCACGCCAAACGCCGGCAAGATCAACGGCTCAAACCCATGTTCTGAATACATGCACCTCGACAACTCGGCTTGCAACTTGGCCAGCCTCAACTTGATGACCTTCTTGCGTGACGACGACTCGTTCGACGTCGACAGTTTCAAGGCAGCCATCGAAATTGTCTTCACTGGTCAAGAAATCTTGGTCGGCAACGCTGACTACCCAACCAAGGCTATTGGCGAGAACACTATTAAGTACCGTGAACTCGGCATTGGCTATGCCAACTTGGGCGCACTGCTCATGGCTGAAGGTCTTCCCTATGACTCAGATGGTGGACGGGCATGGGCCGCAGCCATCACCGCCCTCATGACTGGTCACGCCTATGCCACCTCGGCGAAGACGGCTGCTCGCATGGGCGCCTTCGAGGGCTACGAAAAAGATGAAGCTGGGATGCTCCGTGTGCTTCGCAAGCACCAAGCAGCAGCATCGACCATTGACGAAGACCGGGTTCCTGACGAGTTGCTCTCAGCAGCTCGCGAATCGTGGGACCAGGCAGTTGAACTGGCCGAGATGCACGGCGTGCGCAACTCGCAAGCCTCAGTGCTCGCTCCAACGGGCACCATTGGTCTGCTCATGGACTGCGACACCACTGGCATTGAGCCTGACCTAGGTCTCGTGAAGACGAAGAAGCTCGTCGGCGGTGGAACGATGTCCATTGTCAACCAGACCATTCCTCGTGCGCTGGCGAAACTTGGCTACTCGCAAGAGGCGGTTGATTCAATCATTGCCTACATTGACATCAACAAGACCATTGTTGGTGCTCCTGGCCTCGCCGCTGATCACTTGCCAGTGTTTGCCTGCTCAATGGGCGACAACTCAATCCACTACTCAGGTCACGTCCGCATGATGGGTGCAGCACAGCCCTTCTTGTCGGGTGCAATTTCAAAGACCGTCAACATGCCACAAGAGGCAACCGTTGAAGAGGTGGAGCAGCTCCACATCGACGCCTGGCGCCTCGGCGTCAAGGCCGTGGCGATCTACCGTGACAACTGCAAGGTTGGCCAGCCACTGTCAATGACGAAGAAAGATGGCGAAGAAGAAGAGTCGACTCCTGCGCAGCACGCACATGAGATTGACGCTCGCATTGCTGAGCTTGAAGCAGCACTGGCCAACGAGCGAGTTCGGGCCAACACGGTTGTTGTCGGTGCGGTTCGTGAGCGCTTGCCTCGTCGTCGTCGCTCCAACACCTTTGCCTTCCGTGTTGCTGACTGCGAGGGTTACGTCACCGTTGGTGAATACGACGATGGTCGCCCCGGTGAGATCTTCATCAAGGTGTCAAAGCAAGGCTCAACCTTGGCTGGCATCATGGACGCCTTCTCGATCTCGCTCAGCCTCGGCCTCCAGCACGGCGTTCCGCTGTCGACCTACGTGCGCAAGTACGTGTCGATGAAGTTCGAGCCAGCTGGTATCACCGACGACGCAGAACTGCGGATTGCAACGTCACTTGTTGACTACATCTTCCGTCGCATGGCACTTGACTATCTGACCCTCACCGAGCGTGAAGAGCTGGGCGTGCTTTCTTCAGAAGAGCGCACCCAGCCAACACTTCCTGGTGTTGAAGAAGTGGCAACCAAGTCGACGAGCATTTCCGGCGCACCGGTTGCGACTGAGACCCTCATTCGGGCCGAGCAGCGCGATGCCCCTTACTGCTACAGCTGCGGGGACTCAATGCAACGTGCGGGATCGTGCTACGTCTGCTCAAGCTGTGGAACAACGAGCGGCTGCAGCTGAGAACTCGACACCGACACAGGTGCTGATGGGCCGGTAGCTACCGGCCACACGAAGTTGAGTGGCAAGAGAAGAAGGAGCGACCACTTGGTCGCTCCTTCTTCGTTGTTCGTTGCGAAATTTTCCACTCGTGCTCGGCGTACTGATGACATTGGAGCGGCCGCTCGTCACTGTCGCTCTTTGCTCACCTCAGGAGCGGTGAGGCCAATGACTGCAAGGATCGCGGGATTCGCATTGATGGGAATGAGTCTTGTGGTCGGGTGATTTACCTGCCAGATTCTGAAGAGCTCATCAGCGAATCCTTGCCCGATCTCGCTGACGCCTTTGAAGTCGATTTCCACGACATCGAACACCTCAAGACGCGCTGCGAGCATCTTGGCTTGAGTCCTCGAGATGAAGCCCTCACTCTTGAAGAGATCAACGAGAATATGGGACTTTTTCGATCCGAAGATTTCCGGGTCGGTGATGTCTGCAACGACATCGCGAAGGGTACGAACGGTTGATCCGAGGATCTCGCATCGGACCAAGGTGCCCTTTCGATGCTCATCGAGCCAGCCAATTGCGGCATCGTTGCTCTCGAAGTCGGTCACCCAGGTCAGTTGACCGCTCGAAAGGAGAAATCGATCGCTCAAGCGAGAAGTGAGATGGATACCCAGTCCGCTGTGGCGGCTTGGATCTGTGGTTTGTCGGCTCTTGGAGATCTCCCCAATGGCATCGAACTCTCGAGGCAACCCGCGTGACTCTCGCATTCGCCGGAAGACGCCAATGCCATCATCTTCGACTTCGAAGGCGATGCGCTGCTCGTCAAGAAACCATCGAATTTCGATCGTGTTGCCTCCGGAATGGTCAATCGCGTTGTTCACCATTTCGGTAAAGGTGAAATTCAGGTTGGCGACCACTTCCGGGTTGTCAAGCATTGTCGGATCGAGGTCGGAGAGCGCCTTGCGCTCAAGCGCCCAGGCAGCGCTTTCTGAAAGCCCCTCGATGGGGTAGTGAGAGGAGCGAAGTGTTGCCCTGATGTAGTGCGCGGTGCGACCTGACCCAATGTGGCGGACCAGACCCAAGTTCTCCAACTTTTTCAAGTGATAGTGGGCTGCTTGTCGTGAGACGCCAGCAGCGAGAGCCACTTGACCCGAAGACACCTCTGGTCGCAAGCTGAAGAGTTCATTGATCGTCTGTTGAATGGGTTTTGACATTTTCCCGTTTGCCTCTCGTTCTGTCGGTCTTTGACATTTCTTTCTTTACGTTTTTACATTTATTACTCATTTTGGGCCATAAACGTTAAAATGTAAAGATAAAGAGCAGTGAGGGTTCGACAAGAGAAGATGAACTCTGCATCACTTCCTCGGTCGGGGAAGCATCTGCATCGTCGTGGGATGGGCACGAGAGCTGAGAAATGCACCAAGGAGTGGCTCTCGAGCACTTAGTGAGCGAGTGCTTGGAATGCTGTGAGTCCGCTTGGCTCGGTACTTGAGATGTGACTTCGAATGAGGCGTATTGCTCGTCGGGATCAGCCGGCCTCAAGATCTTGGGTTCGCATTCGTCGTTCAAGCCAGGTCAGTCCATCGTGTTCATAGCCCTTCAGCGAAAACGGGTTGGCACGGTGCACTTCGCTCAAGCACACGCCTCCATGGGTTTTCAGGGATTTGTCGAATGGCACTTCGTAGCGGGTATTGCTGTTGGTTGGAAATCGTCGAGCAGTGTTGACCGCTCTTGGTTCTTTTCCTTGTGACAAGGTGGGGGAGAGGTGAGCCAAATGCATGCAGATCCACACGACCTCTTTGAGGCGGCACTGTTGAGGTGGGAAGCGGCTGGGCTGATCTCATCAAACCAGCGAGCAGCGATTACGAAGTTTGAAGCTGCGCAAACAGTGGTCAGCTCTCCAACTGAAGACCCCCGTGAGGGCCTGTCGGTGTTGGCCGAACTCGGCATCTATCTCGGCATTGTGGTGGTGGTCGTCAGTGGTGCCTTTGCCACGAGTCTTCTGTGGCAGGACCTCGGCACGATCGGTCGGGCAGCGATTGGCCTCATCATCGTGGCCCTCTCCGTGAGCACAGCCCAGATGCTGCGCAAAGAGTCAGGTGACTCGCTCATCCGCCTGCGCCACTTTCTCCACCTCTGTGGCTCAGCTGGTGCAGCACTTTCAACAGCAGTGATTGCCGACGCCACAAATGGCCATCGTGCAACGTCGACGGTCATTCTGGCGGGACTCGTCCTTGCTGGTGTCAATGGATGGCAGTGGCGCAATCGTGATCGAACTCTCGCACTTTTCGGCACCGTTACCGGTCTTGCCATGATGGTGGTGGGCAGTGTTGCTGCACTCAACTGGACGTTGCCGAATCTCGTGACCGGGCTGTTGTTCGTCACTCTTGGCGGCATTTCGCTCTTGGCAGCGCACCTGGTGCTCAATCCAAGACTCGCGATCTCACTGCTCAGCCAACTGGCATTGTTCGTCGGAGCAATTGTGGTGGTGAGTGGTTATGAACTTTTTGGATTCGCTCTCGGCCTCGTCGCTGCTGGAGGCGGCGTGGCGCTCGGTCTTCGCACCAAGGCAACCCCCGTGACCGCCGTTGGTCTTGTCAGTTTTATCTTCTTCACCATTTGGCTGTTGACCACGTTCATTCGGGGTCCTCTGGCGATTTTTCTCACGTTTTTCATTGGGGTTGGCGTCGTTGTCGTGGTGCTCCGCAAGGGGCTGGCGACAAAGACTCGGCAACCAAACTCGTAAATCCACATGACTTCTTTTCACGAAGCTCCACACCTTGAGGGTGTACTGCCGTGTTGACCTACCTCGCGGTGTTCGGCATTGTCTTTGGCATCAATGTGCTGCCAGCGTTTGGGCCACCTACATGGCTCGTGCTGGTGGTCCTGCATGTCTCGTGGGGCTGCAATGTCGTCGCACTCGTCGTTGTTGGAGCCACCTCCGCGTGTTGTGGCCGATATGTTCTCGCTCGAAGCGCTCAACACCTCAAGCCGTATCTGCCAAAGCGCTACCTGCGAGGCGTTGAACGAGCGGGCAAGACTCTGCTGGCAAGACGTGGCCAGGCAATGGCAGTGATTGGACTGTTCCTCATCTCTCCGCTGCCCTCAGCACAACTGTTCATTGCTGCTGGGCTTTTCAACTTGCCACTGCTCCCGGTGACGTTGGCATTTGGACTCGGTCGCCTCGTGACCTATTCGCTCTATCTCGCCGTGGCCGGCGTGGCCATCACTTCGCTTTCCGGGGCATTTCGAGATTTCTTTGGCTCGCCATGGTCAATTGCCATCGAAGTTCTGCTCGTGGCGGTGACGGTCCTTGGGCCGCTTGTGGTCGCAGGAGGTGATGAACTCCCTGAGGTCACGTGACCTTTCTTCTAGATTGAGGAGAACACGAGAGAGGAATGTTCACCGTGGCCTTCGTTGCAACCCCGATTACTGGAACCTTTGGTGCCGAAATTACTGGAGGAAGTCTCAACGACGTCGAAGATGGTTCGGTCTTGAACGATCTGTTGTGTGAGCACTTGGTCCTAGTCTTTCGTGGTCAACACCTGACCCACGCCGAACAGTCGAGAGTTGCCCGCCTCATGGGTGAGGTGACACCCGCACACCCGGTTGTGCCCGGCCACCCTGATTTCCCTGAGATCTTGGAGCTCGACGCGAACAACGGCGGAAAGAACGCTCGCTGGCACACTGACGTCACCTTTGTCGCTACGCCACCGGCAGCATCAGTCCTCGTCGCTGATGCCGTCCCACCTTTTGGGGGCGACACCATGTGGGCTGATGCGCGCTCGGCTTATGATCAGCTCCACACGGCTCTCTCCGACGCTATTGATCAGTTGGACGCTGTGCACCGCATTGCTCCACTGGCTTACTGGGGTGAGCCCTTTGACACCGCACTCGGGCGAGAAGATGCAAAGGCGCTGTTCGACCATGCCGCAACGTTGCCACTGATTCTTCATCCCATGGTTCGCGTTCACCCGGTGACGGGCCGCCGCTCAATCTTTGTCAATCCTGGCTTCACGACCCATGTGTCGGGATGTTCTCGTATTGAGAGTGATCACCTCCTGCGGCTCCTCTACGATCACCTGGCCCAACCAGAGTTGACCCTTCGCCACCGCTGGCAACTTGGTGATGTGGTGATGTGGGATAACCGAGCAACGCTGCATTATGCCGTTGATGACTACGGCGCCGTTGACCGCCGGATGCGCCGCATCACGCTTCGCGGCGGCACGGCCATTGGCCCGAGTGGCTCCGAAAGCCGGGTTGTTGAAGATCCCCTTGTCGGCATTCGCTGACGAGGGCCTCACTGCTTGGGTCCTAGGCTAGAGACGCACGACAAAGAAAGCACTCGCCTTGACCTTCACTCACCACGCATCAACCTTCATCGACGAAGTCGAAGCTGGAACTCGTCGCCCCTCTTTTGCCGGTCGCCGCACCCGCATTGTTGCCACCATTGGACCGGCATCAGACGACCCCTTCGTGCTTGCAGCCCTTGGAGTAGCTGGGATCGACGTCGCTCGTGTGGCGATGGCGCATGGATCAATTGACGACTGCATTCAGCGCATTCGTCGGATTCGAGCCGTTCTGCCAACGGTCGCAATCATGGCTGACTTGCCTGGGCCAAAAGTGCGCAGCACCTCATTTCCCGAAGGCGGGGTCGTGTTGGTCGAAGGTCAAACCGTCATCGTGACCGGTGCAGAAGATTCACCAGCAAGCACTGCAGCGAGAATTGGCGTTCACTTAGAAGAAGGCGTAACGCACCTTGTTCCCGGAGATCACCTCATTGTTGGTGACGGAGGCGTGACCATGCAGGTCACGAGTTCCGGCCGAGAAGTTGGGGCGGTGGTGACCTGTGGCGGCAAAGTGCAAGGTCGTCCCGGCATCACCATCCCAGAACACCCCATGGTCGCCGAAACGCCAACGGCAGAAGACTTGGGCCGTATCAAGGCACTAGTGGCCGAAAACGTTGAAGCCATTGCTGCGAGTTTTGTTCGCTCAGCCGAAGATGTCGACAAAATCCGCGCGGCGATTTCGAACCCAGAGATTTTGCTCATTGCCAAGATTGAAACCCGCGAAGCGGTTGAAAATATTGATGAGATCGTCAAAGCCGCCGATGGGGTGATGGTGGCTCGAGGCGACCTTGGTGTGCGACTCCCCATTGAAGACGTCCCGAGTTTGCAAAAACAAATCATTCGTGCCGGCGTTCGCTTTGGTCGCCCAGTGATCACCGCCACCCAAATGCTCGAATCCATGATTCAAAACAATGTGCCCACTCGAGCAGAGGTCACCGACGTCGCCAACGCAGTTCTCGATGGCACCTCAGCAGTCATGTTGTCGGCCGAAACTGCCGTTGGGCAAAATCCAGCACTTGTGGTTGAGACCATGGCCCGCATTCTTCTCCGAGCCGAGCGCGACTTTGACTACATCCGGTGGGGCACCAATCTTGGGGTCCAAGAGATTGATGATGACCGGGCCTCGACCCTTCGGATCACTGCATCAATTACTGCTGCAGGCTGGCGAGCAGCACTCGAAGAAGACGCAGCGGCCATCATTGCCTGTTCAAACTCCGGCATGACCGTGCGCTCAATCTCGCGGTTCCGTCCTTCAATGCCGATCATTGCCGTCACGAAGACCGACTTTCGTGCTCGGCAACTCCACATGTCGTGGGGGGTGGCTGAAGTCATTGTCCACCAAAGTGAAGACTCCTATGTGCAGACCTACGCAGCAATTGATCACCTGTTGAACGAAGGACTTGTCGTTCCTGGTGACGTGGTTGTGGTGTTGGCCGGATCTCGTGACACCGCAGTACCAATGACCGACACTGTGCGACTCATGCGAGTCCAAGAACGAAAGTAGCGAACACCATGGGACAACTTGAACAAAAGCGCGCGGTGATCACCGGGGCGGCAAGTGGTATTGGTGCAGCAACAGCCAAGGCCTACATTGCCGAAGGCGCAAGCGTGGTGTTGTGTGACATCGACGATGCCCGAGGCGAAGCACTGGCGAAGAGCCTTGGCGACCAAGCGACCTATGTTCACGTCGATGTGGCGGAAGAAGGAGCGATTGAAGTCGCGCTCGAGGTTTCGAACGAGCGATTCGGTGGCCTTGACGTGCTGTTCAATAACGCCGGCACCCCGGGAACCATTGGTTCAATCCTCGAAGCATCGGTTGAGGGTTTCGACCAGACCATGGCGGTCCACCTTCGAGGGGTGTTTCTTGGGATCAGAGCTGGTGGCCGAATCATGGCCGCACAAGGCCATGGATCAATCATCAACACTGGCTCAGTCGCTGGTCTTCAAGCCAACTTTGCTGGCCATGATTACTCAGCCGCCAAGGCTGGCATCATTCACCTCACCGAAACCGCGGCCAATGAACTCGGCGAACTCGGCGTCCGGGTTAATGCGGTCTGCCCGGGGTTCATTGCCACGGCAATTTTTGGTCGAGCAGCTGGCTTAGATGCCGACCAGGCTCAAAAGAGCATTGAGTTGATGGCAATGTCGGCTGCAGATGTGGCGCCCATTCGTCGTGCCGGGTTGCCAATGGACATTGCCCAGCTGGTGGTCTTTTTGGGATCTGATGCATCGAGTTTCGTCACCGGCCAGCGCATTGCCGTCGATGGAGGGTTGACCACTGGTCGGCTCTATCGCGATTCGCTGAAAAACGCGCCAGAGGGATTGGCACTCATCCGAGACGCCGTCTCTTCCATGGCTGAATAACTTCACCAAATGTTCCGCG
This sequence comes from Acidimicrobiaceae bacterium, assembly GCA_947456095.1. Taxonomy (GTDB): domain Bacteria; phylum Actinomycetota; class Acidimicrobiia; order Acidimicrobiales; family RAAP-2; genus CAIQEU01. The sequence continues at coordinate 13,793 of CANGPX010000002.1, read as the reverse complement.
TGGGGTCCTTGCTGGCCTAGGCTCGCTTTTCGTGCGGCGAGCCACAGGGCTCGGCACTCAAGGAGGACCAGTGGCAGTTTCCTACGAAGAGGCGTTGGCGATGGTCGCTGGACCAGGTTCGCCCTTGGAGGTTGCTGAGCGTGAGTTTGGTGGGGTGACCTACCGAGCATTCAAAACCACGCCGAACTCGCTGCGTGACATCTTTGAAACCGCTCGCGGCAAAGAGGGCACCTTCATTGTCTACGAGCAAGAGCGCTGGAGTTTCAGCGATCACGTTGCTCGCGTTGATGCTATTGCCGCAGCCCTCGTCAACCGCTACGGCATCGAGCGCGGTGACCGCGTGGCGATCTCCATGCGCAATCTGCCTGAATGGGTGCAAACCTTCGCCGCCATCTTGTCTGTTGGTGCGGTTTCTGTTTCCTTTAACGCCTGGTGGACCGAAGAAGAGCACGACTTCGCCTTGGAAGACTCGGGAGCAAAGGTCATCTTCGTTGACGCTGAGCGGGTCGAGCGGGCAGCCAAGCCAGCCCGTCGCCTCGGCACCAAGGTGATTGCTGTTCGCAGTGCTGATGCCGTCCTGCCCGATGATGTTGACGAGCTCGAAAAGGTCATCACCATTGGCGACGCAATGCCTGAAGTCGTCATTGATGGCGAGGACTACGCCACGATTTTGTACACCTCGGGGACGACGGGTCGTCCAAAAGGTGCGGTGTCAACACACCGTGCTGTGCTCCAAGGCCTGCTCTCATTTGCTGCCAACGCTGGTATTCAGTCCATTCGTCGCGGTGCAGACGTGATTGGTGGCTCAAACCCACCATGTTTCATCTTGATTGTGCCGTTGTTCCACGTGACGGGATGCGTGCCGGTCATGATGACCTGCTACACCATGGGCCTCAAGCTCGTCATGATGTACAAGTGGGAACCCGAAGCCGCACTTCGCCTCATCGAAGCGGAAAAAGTGACCAACTTCGTTGGTGTGCCAACGCAGAGTTGGGATTTGCTCGAGCACCCGAATTTTGCTGACTTTGACACCTCGACCCTCGTGTCCATTGGCGGCGGTGGAGCACCGGCTCCAACGAAGCTCGTTGGACGCATTGAGTCAACCTTTAAAACCGGTCGTCCAAACATTGGCTACGGCATGACCGAGACCAATGCCTATGGGCCCGGCAACTACGGCGATGACTACGTCAGCCACCCAACGTCAACGGGACGTGCCCACATGCCGGTGATGGACGCAGTCATTCGTGATGATGACGGTCACGACGTTGCCGTTGGCACGCGTGGCGAGATCTGGATGAAGGGTCCGAACCTCATCAGTGGCTACTGGAATCGACCCGATGCAACCGCTGAGACCATTGTTGATGGCTGGCTTCGCTCCGGTGACATTGGCCGCATTGACGAAGAAGGTTTTCTCTACATTGAAGACCGAGCCAAAGACATGGTCCTTCGTGGTGGCGAGAATGTCTACTGCGCAGAAGTGGAATCAGCAATCTACGAGCACCCAGCGGTGTTTGAAGCTGCAGTGTTTGGCATGCCACACGAGCGTCTTGGTGAAGAAGTTGCCGCAGTTGTTGTGCCAAAAGACGGTGCGTCACTCTCGGCTGAAGAACTCCAAGCCCATGTGGCCAAGCACTTGGCCGCATTTAAGGTTCCAAGCCGCATCTCAATTACCTCACAGCGCCTTCCTCGCAGCCCTCAGGGCAAGGTCTTAAAGCGCGATCTTCGAGAGACGGCATTTCCGAACTAAGTCAGCTTCACCTTCCAAGTTCAAGGGCCCTGTGCACATAGGGCGCAACGCTCAGTTCTCTCAGTTGGTCATGACCATGCCATTCGGCGTGGTCAGTCGTGCCATCAACTTCTGCCATCACGGTTCCCGAATGCGATGAGATAGCGTAGATCAGGCGGACCGTGTGGATGGCTTCGTCGGCACGGGTCCTCGTCCGCACGTCGCTCAAGACCCCAAGCAATGGCCCAATGGTGACGCTCAGGCCTGTTTCTTCCTTGAACTCTCTCACTAGCGCTTCTGTTGGGCTTTCGCCGAAGTCGACGCCCCCACCAGGAAGCCACCACCAACCTGGAACTTCTGTTTGTGCCGATGCACGACAGAGCAGAATCTCGTTCTTTGTCTTCGCGATGCCATAGACGGCCAAACGCTGTCGTTCACTTGGAGGAGCCACGGAACCGGTCAACGAGTGCGAGGGAAGCCAAGGTCAACCGACGAGGTCGCCGGGTCTGGCCAACGTGTCGTGGTGACCTTGGTCCTCGTGAAGAAGGAAAACCCATCTGGTCCATACATGTGATGGCTACCAAAGAGCGAATCCTTCCAGCCGCCGAAACTAAACGAAGCAACAGGAACCGGTATTGGCACATTGACCCCGACCATGCCAACGTTGACGCCACTAACAAAACTTCGAGCAGCGCCACCATCTCTCGTAAAGATCGCGGTGCCATTGCCATAGGGGTTGGCGTTGATGAGGCTCACCGCTTCGTCAAAGGTGTTCACCCGCACAATGCACAAGACGGGTCCAAAGACTTCCCTTTCATACACACCCATTTGGGTGGTGACGCCATCAACAACCGTTGGGCCAAAGAAGTAGCCACCTTCACTGTTCGCCACGGTGCAGGATCGGCCATCGACGCGAAGTTTCGCTCCGCTGTTTGCTGCATCACTGACGAGTTGAGTGACAAAGTCCCGGTGTTCGCTCGAGATGAGCGGTCCCATTTGCGCCAGCGGGTCACTTGCTGGACCGACCACGAGTTTTTCCGTCCGCGAAGCAATGGCTTCAACGAGTGCATCGCCGACTGGCTCAACGCAGACCACAACCGAGATGGCCATGCAGCGCTCTCCTGATGAGCCAAATGCCGCAGACACTGCGGCATCAGCAGCTAAATCAAGGTCAGCGTCAGCCAAGACCACCATGTGGTTCTTGGCGCCACCTAAGGCTTGGACGCGTTTTCCATGGCGAGTGCCGGTTTCATAGAGGTGCTTGGCCACCGGCGTTGAGCCAACAAATGAAATTGCGGCAACGTCGTTGTGGGCAACGAGTTGCTCAACCGCTTGGGCGTCACCGTGAACAACATTGAAGACGCCGGCAGGAAGTCCTGCCTTTTCCCAGAGCTCAGCGAGGAGAAGTGAGGCGCTCGGGTCTTTTTCTGATGGTTTCAAGATGAAGGCATTCCCACAAGCAATGGCATTGGCTGCCATCCACAGTGGGACCATGACGGGAAAATTGAACGGCGTAATGCCAACCACCACACCAAGGGGGGCCTTGAGCGAGGTGACGTCGACACCGGTTGCGACTTCGTGGGCGAAGGCACCTTTTAAGTGTTCGCCAAGGCCACAAGCGAACTCGACATTTTCGAGCCCTCGTGCGACTTCGCCAAGTCCGTCAGCCAAGACCTTGCCATGTTCGCTGGCGATAACCTCGGCGAGCTCTTGCGCATGGCTGGCGACGAGTGCTCGGAACTGGAAGAGCACTTCAGTGCGCGTTGACAGTGAGGACTGCGCCCACGCCAAACCGGCTCGCACTGAATTTTCAACTACTTGGTCAACCGTTGCCGAACTGGCCAAGGCGACTTCGCTTTGTTGCTCACCAGTTGCTGGGTTGTAGACCGGGCTACGACCATCGTCTGGTCCAACAACGCTTTGGCCGCCGATGAAGTGAGCAATGGTCTGCATGTGGGCTCCTCGCCTGAAGTTGCTTAACGTTACAAGGGGCTTGTTGACCGTGAAGGCAGAAACGATGACGGCAGGGCAATACGGTGATGCCAACTCGGTAACATTCGCTCATGCACCCTGATGACTTCGCCGCAATTTGTGCGCTGAAATACGCGTACTTCCGCCACCTTGACTTGAAAGAATTCGACCAGTTGGCTTTGCTGTTCACCGAAGATGCCACGGCGTCATATCAAGATGGCAAGTCGTCGTATGCAAGCAGAGACGCCATCATGGAATTTCTCTCTCATTCAATGGCGACCCATGACTTGATCTCCATGCATCATGGGCACCACCCAGAGATCCATTTAGTAGATGAACAAACCGCCGAAGGCACCTGGTACTTAACTGACCGAGTGATCTTGCCAAAGATGGACTACGAAATTGTCGGCACCGCGTTCTACACCGACCGCTATGTGCGAGTGGAAGGCAAATGGCGTATTTGCCACACTGGGTATCTGCGGGTCTATGAAGAGCACCGCACCCACTCGACGGGAGCACTGCTGCGCTTTACCTCACGTTTTGACGACCAAACAGCGTGACACTCAACTTCACCCACGCAACTGCGGTTGTGTCGCTCGGGGCAAACCGCTTCGGCATTGATCTCGATGCCACGTGGACAGTGATGGGAAAGCCCAACGGCGGCTACTTGATGGCGGTAATGGCTCGTGCAGTCGAGGCACAACTGCGCATTGAAGGGGTGCTGCATCCATACCCCGTTGCCGGTTCAGCGCTGTATGCCAGTGTTCCTGACTGTGGTCCAGCCGAGCTTCGAGTTGAAATCTTGCGTTCGGGCCGGTCAGCTTCTCAAGCTCACGTGATCTTGGAGCAACAAGGAGTGGCACAAGTCACTGGTCAATTCACCTTCGGTGGACTCGATCATGGCGAAGATCCTCGCTACGTGACCCACGAGGCAATTGATCTCCCGCCCTTTCTCGACTGCTACCGGCTGCCGGCAATCAACCCAAGCGGACTTCACGTTGGGATCTTGGAAGGGTCCGAACAACGCATTGACCCGGCCACACTTGGTTGGACTGGAGTTGGCCAAGTCGGCCACGGAGAGATCCGTGGATGGGTCAAGTTTGAAGACGGTCAAGACTTTGACCCGTTTTCACTGTTGTTCGTTGGTGACTGTTTTCCTCCGGCCACGTTCAACTTGGGATCTGTTGGTTGGGTCCCCACCCTGCAACTGTCGGTGTATGTTCGTGCCCTTCCAGCACCGGGGCCGGTGAAAGTGCGCCAAGGCATCACCGTCGTGCATGGTCGTCTCGTTGATGAGGTCTGTCACGTGATTGACGCAGAAGGAACGCTGGTGGCTCAAGCCACGCAACTCGCTCAAGCGCGTTTCGCTTAGCTGTTGTGAACCCGCACCTCACCTCGACCCATCTCGTGGTGTCGTCAAGTGTGCGGTTGCTGCTCAGTGACGTCTTGGTTGAGACCTCAACACCTGGTGGGCCAGGTGGCCAGCATGCCAATCGCACCGAATCCAAAGTGACGGTCAAAGTTGACCTTGAGAGCATTGCTGGCTTTGGGCCATACCAGCGCCAACGGGTGATCGACAAACTTGGAACAGTGGCCAAGGCCTCCGCAGCCGAAAGCCGCAGTCAAGCCCGAAACAAGATCCAAGCGCTCGAGCGTTTGGGTGAACTGTTAGCGGTTGCGCTGAAGGTCGACCCGCTTCGGCGGCCGACCAAGCCAACAAAGGCGGCGGGAAAACGTCGAGTCGATGCCAAGCAGCGTCGTGGCGTGGTGAAACAAAACCGGCGTCGACCAGGTGCCGATGATTAGCGAATCTCGCTCATGGCCGAAACAGCGTTTCGAGCCAGTGCGTCGGCTTCATCGTCGCCAGCCTCGTGCACTGAGCGAAGCACCGTGACCGCAGCAAAGCCTGCAGCGACAAGTGCGCCGTCGTCGTCGTCTGCTTCATCTGAGACATCACCGAGATCAGGAACAGAAGATCCAAGGGTCAGCGGAATCATGCCGAAGGCTTCGCTTGGCAGCGTCGAGGTCTCGCCAGCCGAGGACTTGATGATGCCTGCAGTTGAGATGCGAGCTCGTCGCACGCCTTTTAAGTCCTTTAACTCAACGTTCGGCACGTTCAAGTTGATGACGGTGTGCGGGGGAGCGGTTTCGAGATCGGCCAACGCGGCAACGGCGAGTGCTGCAGCGGTGCCATAACCAATGGAGGTCTCGTGACTTGTTCGCACCGAGACCGCAAGTCCAGCCAACCCAAGTTGGGTACCGGTCAAACACGCGCCAACGGTGCCCGAGTGCAGTACCGAGCGGCCGACGTTCACTCCAGCATTGATGCCGGAGACAATGACGTCATAGCGAGGACCAAAGCCCCCCAAGTTGCCAACAATCGCACACAGCGCTGGTGTGGCATCGAGGGCAAAACAGGGAATATGGGTAACGCCCTCGAGTTCAACGCGCGAGTACTTGAGGCCTGGCTTTAAGTACATATCGCCTACGGCTGCGCCGGCTCCTGAGTAGTTGGTGTCGGGGGCGACAACCGTGACGACCCGCTCTTCGGAAGCTTCAGCGCCGGCAACCCAAACGTCCAACGCTTGGACGAGGGCCAAAAGGCCTTCGGCATGGATACCATCATCGTTCGTGACCAAGACTCGCATGAGGCGTACGCTACCGGTGTTGAGTGAACGTAAAGGAACGACTCCGTGAGCAACCGGCGACCAAGGCTGAGACCACAGGCGCCAAGTGGGGTGCAGTACTCGTTGCGCCATGGTGCAGCTGAAGTGGTGATTGCCGAAGTTGGGGCAACGCTTCGGTCCTACCGAGATGGCAGTACTGAGATTGTTTCGAGTTTTCCTTTAAGCGACATGGCTCCTTCTGCTTCTGGGCAAGTCTTAGCCCCGTGGCCAAATCGCCTTGCCGGTGGCGCTTACGAGTTCCATGGCAAGACCGTCACGGTGCCAATTGATGATCCAAGACACAAAGCGGCCATTCACGGTCTTGCTCGGTGGCGCCCGTGGAGTCTCATTGCTGCAGCCCAGAACCGAGTGGCGCTCGAGCTGACTTTGCTGGCAACGCCCGCCTACCCATTCGCGCTCACCCTCGAAATTGATTATCACTTGAGTCGCCACGGGCTGACCGTCACCTCAACCGCGATCAATGTCGGCGATGAGGCCTGTCCCTTTGGTATTGGATTCCATCCCTACTTTGCTGTTGGGGTTTCGGTTGACGACATGGAACTGCACCTTGGAGCCGAGCACTACGCAGAAGTCAACAAGGACCTCACCCCAACGGGGAGGGACGTGGCTGTTGCTGGTTCTGATCGGGACTTCACAACGCCAAAGCCCATTGGTGCAACCAAACTCGACACCACCTACAGCGACCTGTTGCGAAATGAAGCAGGAAGAGCCGTTGTCGAACTCAATGATCGGTGGCGGGGGAGATCGACAGCGATTTGGATGGATGAGCAGTTCACCTGTGTTCAGGTCTTTACCGGCGACACCATTTCGAGCGATGTTCGGCGGCGCAAGGCAATTGCTGTTGAGCCCATGACCTGCCCGCCAAATGCTTTCAACTCAGGTACGGATCTCATTGTGTTGGAGCCCGGGCAACGTTGGAGCGGACAGTGGGGAATTACCCCAAGTGAAGGAGAACGACATGGATGATTTCAATTTGCGGGACAAAGTGGTGCTCATCACGGGATCGTCGAGTGGCATTGGCGAAGCCATTGCCCGCTTTGCCAACAGCGCCGGGGCCAAGGTCGTGGTCAATTCCTCGCATTCTGTGGCCGAGGGCGAAGCCGTGGCCGCGTCGCTTGACTCTGCGATCTACATCCAAGGTGACATCACGAGTGAAGCCGACTGTCAACGTCTTGTGGCCGAAACCCTCCGACACTTCGGTCGCCTTGATGTGTTGATCAACAATGCTGGTCGCACCAAAGTCATTGCTCACCCTGACTTGAGTGCTGCCACGACGTCGGTCTTTCGAGAGATCTTTGAGGTCAATGTCTTTGGCACGTGGGAAATGACCATGGCGGCCATGGAAGCGCTGAAGGAGAACCAAGGTGCGATTGTCAATGTGACCTCCATTGCTGGAATTCGTCCAACGGGAAGCTCCATTCCCTACGCTGCATCAAAAGCGGCCCTCAATCACATGACGGTCTTGTTGGCCAAAGTCGCAGGCCCTCACGTCACGGTCAATGCGGTGGCCCCTGGACTTGTCGACACGCCGTGGACGGCTTCTTGGGGGGATCTCAAAAATGCAGTGGCTCATATTGCCCCAATGCGCAGAACGGCTACGCCAGACGATGTCGCAAAGGCGGTCATCGATGTCGCGACGTCTCGCTACATCACTGGCCAAGTCATCGTGGTCGACGGTGGCCTCTCGATTGCCACCTGAGGTCTAGCTGATCTTCAGTTCTGGCGGTGGCGCAATGGCAAAGCGAAGCACCGTGGCAAAGGCCAGCGCTGCGGGTCGAATGATGAGCGGTTGACTCAGCGGCAAAAGAGGAAGACGCAACTCACGTCGAGCCCACTTCGGCAGAATCGAGATCGCTGCGGCGACGATCACGCCGTAGGCAACTTTGTCTTGAGGACGCGTTGCCACACCACGCAGCAAGAACTTGCGCACATCGCGGGCTTGATCGCCGAGGGCAAGTTCTCCACGGACATCATGGAAATAGGTAGCGAGTTCGCCCATGGAACTCGGCACGTTCGTGCCACCTAAGAGTTCAGCTTGGGGGACAAGTTCTTTGACGTAGCGATCGAGGAGCGCCTCGTCGTAGGTCCGGTTGCCAAAAGCCATGGCTGCAGCGGCAAACATCGCGATTTCGCTTGCATGCACCCAGGTGACAAGATCACCGTCGATTGCGGCATATTTCCGACCATCAGGAGCGGTTCCGACGACTCGGGTGTGAATGCGGAGGATCTTGGCAATTGCCTGTTCGGCCTCGGTGCGAGACCCATAGGTCACGGTTCCGACGTAATTCGCCGTGCGCTGCAGTCGACCAAGTGGGTCACGTTGGTAATCGGAATGATCAGCCACACCGGCCATCGCCAGTGGATGAAGGCTTTGCAAGAACAACGAAGCAACCCCGCCAATCAACATTGCTGGCAAGTCGCTGTGCAAGGTTCGTGCCGCACCGCCAATGGGTAAAAACGACAGAGCTTCGTCCATACAAGGAGCAACGGGTTCACCGTCTAAGCCAATGCCCTTGCGCACTTCGCCTTCGAGGGCGCTGCGAGCTGGGGCAAGAAATTGCGTCAACCGCTGTGAGGAGGCGGCAACGAGGAGGTCAACGAGTTCACTCCACGAGGGGGCGACTTCAGAGCCCTTGGCTGAGGAAGGAGATGGTGTCGGGGTAGGCCCGTTGGTCTTGTGCGAAGAAGCCATGACCTCCATCGTAGGAACGAAGTGTTGCCGTTGGGACGCGTGCTGCCAAAGCTTCTCCATTGGCGAGTGGAGCAATGCCGTCAAAGCGACCCATGGCAACAAAGGTCTCCATGGTGAGAGCGCCTAAGCGATCACTCACATCATGGTGACGTCGTGCGGCCATTTGGGCTTTGTAGTTCTGTTCGCTCACCGGACGAGCGCCGTCACCGCGTGCCATCAGCAGCGCCAAGTTTCGAGCATCTTCGTGTTCGCTCAAGTATGCGTCGGTGAAGCGACGATCAAGCAGAAGCCGCTGGTAGCTGTCGGCTTCATCACCCGCGCCCTGGCGAATCAGTTCAAGCGGGTAGGACGATCCTGCTTCGCCTCCAGCTGAGGTGCACCACAGCGCAAGGCGAGTGACACGGGTGGGATGGGTGACGGCGAATTCCAACGCCACCATTCCACCAAAGCTGAGCCCGAGGATCAGCACCTGCTCAAGGCCGAGGGCGTCAAGAATGGCGAGACAGTCCTGTGCGTAGTCAGCCATGGTCCACGACAGAGCCGTTGTTGTGGACAGTCCTGCCCCTCGGTAATCAAAGGCCAACAGGTCAAAGTGTTTCATGAGGGGAGCCAACAACACTCTCGAGGTGTCAAGCGTCGTGCCAGATCCACCCAGAAACAACAAGGTGGGAAGTGCTGCATTGCCAAGTCGCTCAACGGCAAGCGTTGCCTCGTTTGTCTCAACCGTGAATGACTCGGTCATGGGGTTGTTGGCGACTTCCAGTACTCTTCTCGCAACTTGTACTTCTGCAATTTGCCGGTAGCGGTTCGAGCGAGATGCTCTTTGAATTCAATGCGCTTTGGTGCCTTGAAGTGGGCGAGGTGTTCTCGACAGTGGGCAAAGAGCTCATCTTTTGTGGCCACAGCACCTGGCCGAAGCACGACGAGCGCGGTCACGAGCTCACCCCATTTTTCATCCGGTGTGCCAATGACCGCGACTTCGGCCACCGCCTCATGGCGAAAGAGGCAGTCTTCAACTTCAATAGACGACACATTTTCTCCACCAGTGATGATGACGTCTTTTTTCCGATCAGTGATGACGGTGAATGCTCCATCGAGGTAGCCGCCATCGCCAGTATGGAACCACCCACCTTCAAGTGCTTCAGCAGTTGCATCTTCTTGGTTGTAGTAGCCACGAAAGACGTGGTTTGACCGAGCGAGGATCTCGCCACTTTGCGACACGGCAATTTCAACACCAATGGCTGGGACTCCAGCTCGAGCAAGCAGCGTCGCTCGAGCACTCGGGGCGAGGTCATCCCATTCCGGTCGGGCGCGATTAATGGTGAGCAGTGGCGAGGTCTCGGTCAGTCCATAGATCTGAATGAATTCCCAGCCGAGCTCTGTTTCAACTTGTTCGACAATTTTTGACGGCGGTGGCGCACCGGCGACGACAATGCGAACGCCACTGCGAACAGATGATCCTTTGCCGCGCGCTCTGTGGGCATCGAGGATTGAGGACACCACTGCTGGAGCACAACACAACAAGGTGACCTGTTCGCGGTTGACTCGGTCCAAGATTTCGTTACCGTCAACTTTTCGCAGCACGACATGTTTCGCACCCATCGCGGTTGCTCCATAGGGCATACCCCAACCGTTGACGTGAAACATTGGCAGCACGTGGAGCAGGACATCTCGGTCGCTGACAGAAAGATGCCAACCAAAGGTCATGGCGTTTAAGTAGCAATTTCGATGTGTGAGTTCCACACCCTTTGGTCGAGCGGTGGTTCCTGAGGTGTAGTTAATTGAACAGGTGGCGTCTTCGCTCAGGTCAACTGCCACTCGCACTCTTTCGCCAAGTGGAGCAAAGAGCTGAGCATCGTCGGTGCCATCGAGAACAATGGTTGGAACGCGAAGGTCGCTGACAAGATCGTGCACCTCAGGGTCCACCAAGACAAGCGATGCTCCACTGTGCTCAACAATGTAGGCAATATCTTGTTTGCTCAAGCGGTAGTTGATGGGAACGAGAACTCGCCCCGAACCGCTCACCCCAAAGAACGAGATCAGGAATTTGGCTGAGTTGGCGCTCACGATTGCCACTCGATCGCCTTCGCGAATGCCAAGTTGTTGCAATGTTGCGCTGAGTCCATTTGCTCGGTCTCGCATCTCAGCGTAGGTGAGCGTCCCGAGGTTTCCGAGAACATCTGACTCATCAATGATGGCCACGTTGTCAGGAGCGACAAGAGCTGCTCTGTCTAAGAATTGGTTAATGGTCATTGGTACGTGCACGTGTTGCCCCCTCGACGAAGCGAGCGTAGTTGACGACGTTGTTCTGCTCTCAGTGAACTTTGCCTTTCGCCTGCCAAGTCGCCCAAGTGGGCGATAACATGACAAAGACTTGTTCTCGAAAGAGACCGAAGGGGAGGTGGTGCCGTGCTCGCACGTAAATTCAGCGCCAGAGTGTTGACTGCTGCAACCGTGGCGGTACTCAGCTCGGCAACAGTGCTCGCCACCTTGCCGAGTGAGGTTGGAGCAGCGGCTTCGTACGATACGTCCAATGCCTACGGCAACCAAGTCTCAGTTTCGGGCCGTCGAGCCGTCCTTGGGGTTCCCTCCTATGGGGCGAGCACCGGCATTGTTTACCAGTATCTCCTCGGCAATTCTTGGAAACTCATGGCGAAGATCTCCGTCAGCGGTGGAGGACCAGGGGACGCTCTTGGCGCAGCGGTTGCCTATACCGGCAATGCCCTCATTGTTGGTGCACCAGGACGTAACCAAGCAAATGGAGCGGTCTACTCAATCGTTCACGTCAATGGCCTTTGGGGTCAACTCGGTTCACTGACTGACCCGTCACATGCAAATCAGTCTGAGTTTGGCACCGCCCTCGCCGTTGGTGGCGGAAGAATCGTGATTGGGGCACCAGGGCTTTCCCTTCCAGGCAAGGTCTACATTGCCCGCACCGTGCATGGTGCACTTGAGGTGACTGGCACACTCGCACCGGCGACTTCGGCGACCGGCGACCAATTCGGGGCAGCCGTAGCAATCCAAAAAGGTGTCGTCCTCGTTGGCGCTCCAGGAACACAGAACGGAAGCGGGGCTGCGTATCTGTTCAAGATCGTCCACGGATCTTGGACCCAAGTCCGCAAATTCACCGCAGCCAACCCGACCGCTGGTGACCATTTCGGTGCATCGGTCGCCTTCACCAACACTGGAGTGGCAATTGGAGCGCCGGACCGCAGTGTGAGTGGACACGCCCATGCTGGCGCCGTTGATACCTATGAGACCCAGACTGCAGCGACCCCAGTCGTCATCCAGGCTGCAACTCCAGTGGCGAACGCCTTCTTTGGCCGCTCAATATCTGCGGTCGGACCTGCACTCGCTATTGGTCTTCCTGGTTCTGACCTCGTCGCTGGTGGGGCGGTTGTCGCCACGCACGCCGAGGGGAGTTGGACGATTTCAACTCCAGTTCTTGGAGACCCCGGCGAGCGACTTGGCTGGTCAGTTGGTATTTCTGCCCAAGTGGTTCCCGGGCCGCATCACACCCACATGCAGCGCATCATTCCCGTGGCTGCCAACAAGCAATTCCTCGGAATTCTCGGGCGGTAAGTCGCAAGACCACCTCCGTCAATGTGGGGTCTGAGTAGACCCTGAGAGTTCTCACCAAAAATGAGTTCGGCTACTTGTCGCGGGCTCCTTCATATGGGATTGTCTGAATGCAGGCTCAGGGGCCCATTTTGGCCATCTCACTGTGCTGATTTGAAGAATTGCATTGAGTAGGACCACTCGCAGGCAACGGCCCAGCGAGTAATGAGCGGAGGAAGTACGTGGCAACACAGCGAAACGGCATGAAGAAGCCAGGTCGCTACACCGAGCCGAAATGGAAGCGCGTCCGCAGTGCCGCTTTGGCGCTAGCTGGTCTCACTTCATCGGTCGGTGCCACCGGACTCCTTCCATCTGGCGTAGCTACAGCCTCTACGCAGATGGTGCCTCGCTCTGCAATTGCCCTTACCGGAGATGGAATTTCATCCCCTTCGCTTCCAACTGGAACGAACAGCACCCTGACCTCAACGACGGGTTCGAACAGCATCGTTGTTCGCCAAGCTGCAGTTGACCTCACTGGAGCACAAGGCCCACAAGGTTCGCCGGGCCCACAAGGGCCACAAGGCCCACAATCAGCACGAGGCGCACAAGGCGCACAGGGATCTCAAGGTCGCCAAGGCCACCAAGGTCGCCAAGGCAATCAAGGAAACCAAGGTCGTCAAGGTGCAAGTGGAAGTTCTGGATTCCAGGGCCAGTCGGGACTTCAAGGTTCACTCGGTCGCCAAGGTTCAAACGGTGCCCAAGGTGCACAGGGCCCCCAAGGTCCACAGGGTTTCCAAGGAACTCAAGGCGCAACCGGAACACAAGGCCCACAAGGTTTCCAAGGAGTCCCTGGCGCCTCGAGTCCATCAGGTGCGGCTGGAGTTCTAGGACCGCAGGGCCCTCAAGGTGCTGATGGGGCCCAAGGCTCAGCTGGAACCAACGGATCAACCGGCGCACAAGGTGCAGATGGTCAAGTTGGAGCCCAAGGCTTCCAAGGTGTGACCGGCGCTACCGGTGCCCAAGGTGCAACCGGTGCCCAGGGTGCTGACGGCGCTCAAGGTGCAACTGGCCAAGCTGGAACCAATGGAACCAACGGCCAAGACGGTGCTCAAGGCGCCAATGGCACGAACGGCCAAGACGGTGCCCAAGGTGCAACCGG
>CANGPX010000001.1 GCA_947456095.1 Acidimicrobiaceae bacterium | reverse complement strand
TGGCGAGGCGCCAGAAGATCGTTACGAAGTTGCACAGACTTGGCTGAATGATCACGGCTACGGCTCAACCGTTGAATATCTCGCAGCAATGTGTGAGCTGGTGTTGAAAGAAACTGGACTGCTCCCCCATGCCAATGCCGGAGCAATCAACGATGAGGAATTGGCGGCCCTTCGTCGAGTAAGCGCCAGTCAAGGGATGATGATCGAGTCCCTTCGACCTGATCTTGAAGCACACCGACTTGCCCCTGACAAGGTTCCAGCTCGGCGCCTCGCGACCTTGGAAGCGGCAGGCAAACTGAGCATCCCGTTCACCACTGGCGTGCTGGTCGGCATTGGTGAACAGTTGAGTGACCACCTTGACGCACTCTTCGCCATTGCACAGTGCCATGAGCGATACGGACATGTCCAAGAAGTGATTGTGCAGAACTTCCTGCCAAAACCTCGCACGGCAATGGCAGGTGAGCCTCCGGCAAATCGCGAAGATTTCCTCCGAGTGATCGCCCTTGCACGACTCATTCTTCCCACCTCAATTCACCTCCAGGCGCCACCCAACCTTTCTGAGGACTTCGGGCAACTCCTCGATGCTGGAATCGACGACTGGGGCGGGGTGTCGCCAGTAACTGACGATCACGTCAATCCAGAGCGAGCATGGCCAGCACTTGAAACTCTTGAGAAAGCAACAGCAGTTGCTGGGTTTACCTTGGCTCCTCGCCTCACGATCTATCCCGAGTTCGCCGCTCAACCAGAACGATTCCTCGATGTCAATCTGCGCACCGAAGTGCTGCATTTGAGCGACGCAGAACACCTCTGCCGTGACCATGCTTGGTCCTCGGGATCAGATCTCGAACCCCCAAATGTCTTGAACCAAGGCGGACCAGTTCGAACACAGATCACTGAGCTCCTCGCCGCAGTCGATGGTGGCTATCGGCCCGGCGAGGCAGACCTTGTCACGTTGTTCAGCGCTCGAGGCTCAGAAGTGACGGCAATTGCAGAATTTGCAGACTACCTCCGACAACAAACCGTTGGCGAAGAGGTGACCTTTGTCCACAATCGCAACATCAACTACACCAATGTCTGTACCTTCAAGTGCAAGTTCTGTGCCTTTTCAAAAGGTCCTCTCTCGCTCAATCTTCGAGGGGATCCCTATTTGCTGGACCTAGATGAGATCTCGAGTCGAGTGAGCGAAGCAGTTGAACTCGGAGCTACAGAAGTCTGCCTCCAAGGTGGCATTCACCCAAAGTTCGATGGGGAGTACTACCTCGACGTCCTTCGTGCAGTCCGCAAGGCCTCGACTGAGATTCATATTCATGGCTTTACTGCACTGGAAGTCACCGAAGGTGCGCGGCGAAGTGAAATTTCTCTCGAGGCGTATTTGACGCTGCTCAAAGACGCTGGCCTTCGCACACTTCCAGGAACCGCAGCAGAAATCCTCGATGACGAAGTTCGAGCAATTTTGTGTCCCGACAAGGTCAACACTGAACAGTGGCTTGAAGCACACGAAACTGCCCACAAGATTGGGCTCAACTCAAATATCACCATCATGTTCGGTGCCATTGAAGAACCAAGCTCTTGGGCCAAGCACCTGATCGTGACCCGAGACCTTCAAGATCGCACTGGTGGATTCACTGAGTTTGTTCCACTGCCCTTTGTCCATATGGCGACGCCGATGTATCTCCAGGGCAAGTCACGGCGTGGTCCAACGTTTCGAGAGACACTGCTCATGCATGCCATTGGACGCATTGCCTACCATGGCGTGATTGACAACATTCAAGTCAGTTGGGTCAAGCTCGGCGAAGTCGGAGTTCGTCAAATTCTGCGCGCAGGCGCGAATGACATGGGCGGAACGCTGATGGACGAGAACATTTCTCGTGCAGCTGGAGCGAGTCACGGCCAAGGTCTCAAGCGTGAGGACTTTGAAGCGATTTTGGCTCCGCTTCACCGCCCCCTTGCTCAGCGAACAACCCTTTATGGAAGAGTTTCTTCTCCATCAGCGTGAGCGCCAACCTCAGTCAAACAGTGTCGAGCCTTCTCGAGTGATCGTCGAGATCGACTGAGTCGCTTCTCGTTGGCAAGTGCCTGAGTAAGTGCTTCTCCGTCGAGTCCCGCAGCTTCGTGCAGTTGATCAACAATGCGTTCGGTAACGACGTCAATCAATTGAGAAATCTCACCAACGAGATCGTCGTTGGCTTGACCGCTCACTTCGACGCGTTGCCAAGCTCAATGACTTCGAATTCACTGCGCTCGTACATCGCCCTCAAGACCTTTTTGTCGAATTTTCCAACAGAGGTCTTTGGCACCGTGGAAATGAAGGTCCAGCGCTCAGGGAGCCACCATTTGGCTACTCGTCCACTCAAGAACTCAAGCAACGCTGCTGCGTCGGGCTCGACACCTTCATTCAGCACCACACACGCAAGTGGTCGCTCGTCCCAACGAGCATCTGGAACAGCGACGACGGCTGCTTCAAACACTGAAGGGTGCGCCATGATGGTTCCTTCAAGCTCAACAGAAGAGATCCACTCGCCACCTGACTTAATCACGTCTTTGCTGCGGTCGGAGATGGTCATATAGCCAATGGCGTCGAGCGTTCCGACGTCTCCAGTGCGAAGCCAGCCATCATGGAATTTCGAAGCATCGTCATCGAGGTAGTACGAACCCGTGACCCAAGGCCCTCTGATTTCAAACTCACCAATGCTGGTTCCATCATTTGGAAGCGTGTTGCCATCTTCACCAACGACTCGTACTTCGACACCAGGAAGGACCTTTCCCGCCTTAATGCGGTAGTGCATGGCTTCTTCACCAACGGTGCCAAGCGGTGGTGTTCCAAAGGTGGCGAGCGGACTCGTCTCGGTCATGCCCCAGCCCTGGATCAGCGGGACACCAAAGCGGCTGTCATAGGCCTCAAAGAGAGCTTGCGGGACGTTTGATCCGCCTGCAGTGATGGCTCGAAGCGAACTGAAATCAACAGTCTTTCCCTCGGTAGCGTGCAACAGATCGTTCCAGATTGTTGGCACCCCACAGGCGAGGGTTGGTCGGTGCTCTTCAATGATGCGAGCCAAGTGCACGCCTTGGAGATACTGCTGAGGCATCACGAAACTCGTACCGGCCATAAATCCCGAATACGGCGTTCCCCATCCATTTGCATGGAACATCGGCACGATGAGCAACATGGAGTCCGAATCAGTGAGACCAATCGATCCAGAAGCAAGTTGTGCAAGTGAGTGAATCCACGTTGAGCGATGCGAATAGACAACGCCCTTTGGATTCCCCGTTGTGCCAGAGGTGTAACACATCGCCGCCGCCGACCGTTCGTCGACGTCTGGGTAGTCAAAGCCAGGCGACTGTGCAGCAAGCAAGGTCTCGTAGTCAAGCGTGTCGCCAAGCCCCTCGTGAGGACCTTCGCCAGTAACGATGATCGTCTCAACCGTCGTCAACTCGCCCCGCACCCGGGCCAAGAGTGGCACAAGCGAGGCATCGACAATGATCACCTTGTCTTCTGCGTGATTGATGACGTAGGCAAGTTGCTCAGGGAAGAGTCGAATGTTGAGGGTGTGCAAGACAGCACCCATAGAAGGAATCGCTAAATACGCTTCAAGGTGAGTCTGGTTATTCCAGCAAAACGTTCCCACTCGGTCGCCTGAAACAATACCGAGATCACGGAGCGCTCCTGCGAGTTGGTCAACCCGACTAGCAACCTCGGCAAAGGTGGCAACCGTAGAGCCGCTGTCGGTAATGGTCGTGACCGTAGCGTGCTGATTCACCATTCGTCCATGGCGCAAAATGTCGCGGATCATCAGTGGTGCATCTTGCATTGTTGAATTCATGTCAACCCCTTGTTGCCGGAACTCCGTCTGAGAAATGAGTGTAGTTAGCGCAGCGCGACTTGGCTGGGAGAAATAGGAGCAGGAAGTGAGGACTCCCCCATCAACGCGGCATCAACTGCGGCCGCACAACTGCGGCCTTCGGCAATCGCCCACACGATGAGGCTCTGGCCACGTTGAACATCGCCGCAGGCAAAGACTTTCGGGTTCGACGTCGCCCACTGCTCGTTGACTTTGGCTGTTGATTTCTCGCTTCGCTCGACGCCAAGGGCATCAAGAATCGAGACTTCAGGCCCAGTGAACCCCATGGCCAAGAACACGAGATCAGCTGGCAACACTTCAGTGGTTCCAGCAACCGATTGCATCTGTTCGTCAACCGATGCCAACTCCAAGCCAGTAACGGCTTCTGTTCCAACAAAGCGCTGCGTCTGGAGACTGTAGCGACGTGAGCCACCTTCTTCATGAGCTGACGCCACCCGATACACGTTTGGATACTGCGGCCAAGGATTTTGCTGACCTCTCGACATTGGTGGCTGCGGCATGATTTCGAGTTGAACGACCGAAGCCGCACCTTGTCGAAGCGCAGTGCCAAGGCAGTCAGCTCCGGTGTCACCACCACCAATGATGACCACGTTTTTTCCTGCTGCGTCAATTGGCGACTTCTCGAGGCGACCCTCTCGAACGAGATTTGAAGGACGGAGATATTCCATCGCCAAGTAGATCCCAGGCAAGTCGCGACCTTCAATGGGCAGGTCGCGCCCCGTTGTTGAACCAGTCGCCAGCACCACAGCGTCAAACTCTTCTAACAACTCTTCAGCGGCAACGCTCGTCACGCCTGCTGGCGATGCTGCAGGGTTGCCATCTTCAATCACGGTCGAGCAGCGGAACTCAACACCTTCTGCTTCGAGTTGCTCGAGGCGACGGTCAATGATTGCCTTTTCCATCTTGAACTCAGGGATGCCGTAACGCAGAAGGCCACCTGGCAACTCGGCACGCTCAAACACCACAACGCGATGGCCAGCCCTTGCTAATTGTTGAGCAGCTGCGAGGCCTGCTGGACCGGATCCAACCACTGCCACACTCTTTCCTGAAGGCGTTGCGTGAATGGGCGTAACCCAGCCTTCGGCAAAAGCGCGCTCAGCAATTTCCAACTCGATGCGCTCAATGGCAACGGGATCTTGATTAATGCCGAGCACACAAGAACCTTCGCAAGGAGCTGGGCAGAGACGACCAGTGAACTCAGGAAAATTATTGGTCGCATGGAGACGTTCGCCTGCTGCAGACCAATCGTCTTTGTACACCAGATCGTTCCACTCTGGAATGAGATTTCCGAGAGGGCAACCTTCGTGGCAAAACGCGATGCCACAGTCCATGCAGCGACTCGCTTGGTGGCGAGTCATCGCGTCTTCGGACGGCTCGTAGACCTCGCGCCAGTCACGAAGTCTCACTGGCACTGGTCGGCGTGCAGGAGTCTCACGACCATGTTCCAAAAATCCTGTTGGCTTACCCATGGTTCACCGCCATCACTGCCTCCTCTTCGGAGCGACCCTCAGCTCGAGCCGCAGCAATTGCTTCCACAACTTTTTTGAAGTCTCGTGGCATGACGAGGATGAAGTCAGTTTTTGTTGACTCCCAGTTCTCGAGCACGCCTTGTGCGGTCTTTGAACCGGTGAAGGAAACGTGGTTGGCCAATTCAGTCTTCAGCCACGATTCGTGGTGGTCAGAAAGCGGCTCCAAGTCCACCATCTCATAGTTTACAAGTGCATCAAAGGTGCGCTCTGGGTCGTAGACAAATGCCATGCCGCCTGACATTCCCGCTCCGAAGTTTCGGCCCGTTGGCCCGAGGACCACCACGTTGCCACCGGTCATGTATTCACATGCGTGGTCACCAACGCCCTCGACAATTGCTGTTGCGCCAGAGTTGCGAACGCAGAATCTCTCGCCCACTACGCCCCCGAGATAAATCGACCCCGAGGTAGCGCCATAGGCAATGACGTTTCCGGCAATCACCTGTGTTGACGCGTCAAACGTGGCTCCTCGAGGAGGGCGTACGGCAATGGTTCCACCCGAAAGCCCCTTGCCAAGGTAGTCATTCACATCACCTTCCAAGGTGAGCGTGATGCCCTTTGGCACAAATGCGCCGAAGCTTTGCCCAGCAGAACCAGTGCACTCAATCACGATTGAGCCATCTTCAAGCCCTCCGCTACCAAATTGGCGGGTGATCTCTGCGCCGAGTTGCGTCCCAATTGCACGGTTGACGTTTGACACGTTCAGTTGGAAGGTGGCCTTGTCTCCACGCGATGCTGCAGCAAGGGCAGCGTCGATGATTTGGTGATCAATAGCAAGTTCCATACCATGATCTTGGGACCGTGTGTTGAAGCGATCAGTGCCATGAGCTGGCGTTGCCTCGTACAACAATGGCGTCAGATCGAGTCCGTCTGCTTTCCAGTGATTGATTGCTTCGGACGCTTCAATCAAGTCGACGCGGCCAATTGCTTCTTCAAGTGATCGAAGGCCAAGTTCGGCCAACAGCTCACGCACCTCTTCAGCCAAATATTCAAAGAAAGTCTCGACAAATTCGGGCTTTCCTGAAAAGCGACTGCGCAACACTGGGTTCTGTGTTGCCACACCGACAGGACAAGTATCCAAATGACACACGCGCATCATCACGCAACCAGAAACCACAAGAGGCGCCGTGGCAAAACCATATTCTTCGGCACCAAGAAGTGCAGCAATCACCACATCGCGACCAGTCTTCATTTGACCGTCAACTTGCACAACGACACGGTCACGAAGTCCGTTCTTCAACAGTGTCTGTTGCGTCTCGGCCAGTCCAAGTTCCCATGGCCCACCCGCGTGTTTAAGCGAAGTCAACGGTGCTGCTCCAGTGCCGCCATCGTGACCTGAGATCAACACCACGTCAGCATGGGCTTTCGCCACTCCAGCAGCAACAGTCCCTACGCCTACTTGAGCCACGAGCTTCACATGAACTCGAGCGGCGGTATTGGCGCTTTTGAGGTCATAGATCAGTTGTGCCAAGTCCTCAATGGAATAGATGTCATGGTGCGGCGGTGGCGAGATTAGGCCAACGCCTGGCGTCGAGTGTCTCGTCTTTGCAATCCACGGAGTCACCTTGTGGCCGGGCAACTGACCGCCTTCACCAGGCTTTGCCCCTTGGGCAATCTTGATTTGTACGTCGTCAGCATTTACGAGATAACTCGAGGTCACTCCAAATCGACCCGAGGCGACCTGTTTAATGGCAGACCGGCGAGAGTCGCCGTTGGCGTCAGGCGTAAAGCGGGCTTCGTCCTCTCCACCTTCGCCAGTGTTCGATCGAGCACCGAGTCGGTTCATTGCAATCGCCAACGTTTCGTGGGCTTCACCTGAGATAGAGCCATACGACATTGCTCCGGTGGAAAAACGAGTGATGATTGATGCTGCTGACTCAACCTCTTCCAGCGAAATTGGAGCGACAGCGTTTTTCAACGTGAAGAGTCCACGAAGCGTGGCCTTGGCCGCTGCTTGGTCATTTACTAGCGCGGTGTACTCCTTGAAAATCTCGTAACGTTTGGATCGCGTGGCGTGTTGGAGTTTGAACACCGTCTTTGGGTTGAACAAATGCACTTCGCCTTCACGGCGCCACTGATATTCGCCACCGACTTCGAGTTCTCGGTGGGCGAGCTCAGCTGGACGAGATGGGTAAGCAGAACGATGGCGCGCAGCGACTTCACTGGAGATCACATCGAGATCAATGCCACCGAGGCGTGAACTCGTGCCAGTGAAATACTGTTCGACAAGACGTTGACTTAACCCAATTGCTTCAAAGATTTGTGCGCCGGTGTAGGACGCAACCGTCGAGACGCCCATTTTCGACATCACCTTGACGACACCTTTTGAGGCGGCCTTCACGAAGTTGCGGTGGGCCTGTCGAGGAGTAACACCTTCGAGCGAACCCGTTGCAATCATGTCGTCAATGGCTTCGAACGAAAGGTATGGACTGATCGCTGCTGCACCAAAGCCAAGCAGCAACGCAAAGTGATGCACTTCTCGGGCGTCGCCACTTTCAACAATGAGGCCAACCTTGGTCCTCAAACGCTCTCGCACGAGGTGGTGATGCACCGCCGAGGTCAACAGCAGTGAAGGGATCGGTGCCATCTCTTCAGTTGAGTTCCGGTCCGACAAAATGATGAGGTTCGCGCCTTCGGCAATGGCGGCTGAAACTTCGCTACATACTCGCGAGATTGCTTGAGCCAGCAAGTCTGCGCCATCACGACTTGGCGTCGTAGGGTTTTCACTTGGCAACGGGAAGAGTCCATCAATGGCAAAGGCCTGAAACCCAGGAGTCTCGCCACCTTCATTGACGTAGAGCAGCTTGGCCAAGTCATCTCGGTCAATCACCGGATACGGCAATTGAATCTGTCGACATGACAGCGGCGTTGCCTCAAGGAGGTTGCCTTCTGGTCCAACCGTGCCCGCGATAGAAGTCACCATCTCTTCACGAATGGCGTCAAGGGGCGGGTTCGTCACTTGAGCAAACAACTGTGTGAAGTAGTCAAATAGCAGTCGTGGCCTTGACGACAACACGGCAAGAGGCGTATCTGATCCCATTGAACCAATTGCTTCGATGCCCGATTTTGCCATTGGGGCAACGATCAGTCTGAGTTCTTCTTGGGTATAGCCAAAGAGTCGTTGACGTTGCACCACATTTGCGTGCTGCGGGGTGAGCATCCGGCGCTCGGGGAGGTCGCTGAGCGAAACCGCCTGTTCTTCCAACCACTTGCCGTACGGTGCGGTACCGGCGAGCTCTGCTTTGATGTCGTCGTCTTCAACGAGCACACCTTTGGCCGTGTCAATGAGAAACATCCGTCCCGGCTGAAGGCGACCCTTTCGCAAAATAGTGGAGGGGTCGACATCAACAACGCCAACTTCACTCGAGAGCACCACGAGGCCGTCTTCCATCACCCAAAAGCGCGAAGGGCGAAGACCGTTTCGGTCGAGTACTGCTCCAGCGAGCGTTCCGTCCGTGAACACCACTGCTGCCGGTCCATCCCAAGGCTCCATGAGCGATGAGTGGTAGCGGTAAAAATCTCGGCGCGCTGGATCCATGTTGGGCTGGTTTTCCCAAGCCTCTGGAATCATCATGAGCACCGAGTGCGGCAGTGACCTTCCACCGAGGTGCAGGAGTTCAAGTACCTCGTCAAAAGAGGCCGAGTCACTCATTCCTGGAGTACAGATCGGAAAAATCTCTTGAAGTTCTTCGCCAAACAGTGGCGAGGAAAGCAGGGCTTCTCGCGCCCGCATCCAATTGCGGTTGCCTTGGACGGTGTTGATTTCGCCGTTGTGTGCAATGAACCTGAAAGGGTGGGCAAGTGGCCATGACGGGAAGGTATTGGTAGAAAAACGAGAGTGGACGAGCACAATTGCGCTCTCCACTCGCTCGTCGGCAAAATCTAGGAAATATCCCCGGAGTTGCTCGCTTCGCAACATTCCCTTATAGACAATCGTTCGGCTCGACAACGAGGCGAAGTAGTACGACGTTGATGACTGTTCAATCAGCCTTCGCACCACGAAGCACTTACGGTCAAGATCAAGATCGCTTGCGCCGTTGTTGGCAGCCAAGAACACCTGAAGCATTGTTGGTTCACCAGATAACGCGCCTGGCCCGAGTGCTGAGTTGTCGACGGGAACGATCCGATGCCAGACAAGATGCAGTCCGCGACTGTTCGCAATTGTTTCAATGGATTCGAGTGCCACTTGAGCGCCCTCATCTCCGCCAACGAAACAGATACCGGTTGCGTAAGCACCCTTGGGTGGGAGAGAAATTCCGTCTTGGTCGGCTAGCGCCCGCAGATAGCCATCTGGCACCTGGAGCAAGATTCCAGCTCCGTCACCAGAATCAACATCAGCTCCTGAGGCTCCACGGTGCTCAAGACGTTCAAGAACAGTCAGTGCTTGATCCACGAGGCCGTGGCTGGCCACTCCGTGCAGGTTGGCGACGAGACCCATACCGCAGGCGTCGTGTTCAAACTTAGGGTCGTAGAGACCTTGGGCTGGAGGGGTACGGTTCAGTTGCGGGGGCATTTCCGAACTCTTCTCACTCTGAGTTGGTGGTCGTCACGCTGGGACGACGTTGGCCCGTGCAATGCGCATAGTAGCAGCCACGTTCTGGCGCTCAACCACACAACTCCTCGTAGAATTGCGTTGTGCGGGCCACTCCACTTGCAGGACCACCGAGCCCATCAGCGTGTATCTCCATTTCTTCGCCTCTCCCTCATTTTGCCGACGTTGTCGTCATTGGTGGAGGCATCATTGGACTGAGTTGCGCATGGCAACTCTTACGCCTCGGCAAATCAGTCGTCGTTCTCGATCCGTCTCCGGCCTCAGGTGCGTCATTTGTCGCAGGCGGAATGCTCGGAGCAACCGCTGAGACCACGTTTTCCGAGGCAGGAAGTGTCGATCGCCACCTTTTTGCCAGAGCGGAATGGGACCCATTTCTCCGAGACCTCTCCGAGGACTTCGGCACCTCACTCCCCTATGCCTCAACGAGCACTGTGGTCGTTGGGGTCAATCGTTCAGACCTTGCCGAGATTGACCACTTGGTGACCTTCCAACGTTCGCTCAACCTGCAGGTGGCAACCCTTGGGCGAGAGGCACTCGATCAACTCGTTCCAGGACTTGGGAGATCTCTTCGGCAGGGGTTTCATTTGGTCGATGATGCAGCCGTTGACAACCGGCTCATTCTGCGAGCGCTGCTTGACGTCATTGACCGGCTCAATGGTCACCTCGTGCACGAAAGTGCCGAGCATCTCGATCGATCAGCAGATGGGTTCACCGTCACTACTTCAGGTGGTGCAATTTCGACAAGCCATGTTGTCGTGGCAACAGGAGCAGCGCCTGCAGTTCTCGGAGCCATCAAGTTCCCGAGCATTCATCCCGTCTCAGGAGTGATTCTGCGCCTTACGCCCCGTGCGAGCACCCTTCGGGTCACCACCACCATGAGAGCAATCGTCAATGGTCGACCTTGTTATTTCGTTCCCCGTTCAAATGGCGAACTCGTCCTTGGCGCCACGTCGGTTGAGCGAGGCTACGACCTGAGCGTTACCGCAGGCGAGCTGCATCAGCTTCTCGATGATGCCCGAATCGTGTTTCCAAGCATCGATGATTACAGCGTTCAAGATGTTGAAGTCGGACTTCGCCCCACAACTGTCGACCACAACCCAGTCGTTGCGACCATCGAACCAGGTGTCACTGTGGCCCTTGGCCACTACCGAAACGGCTTCCTCCTCGCGCCAGCAACGGCAAAACGGGTGGCTGGACTCGTCAGTGGTTCGACCTCATGAGTGCCATTTCACTCTTCGTGAACGGCGAAACAGTGGAGCTCAACGAGCCCGTTACAGCAGCGGAACTCCTCACCTTGTTAGAAATTCAGCCGAAGGGCATTGCTATCGCGCTGAATGCCGAGATTTTGCCCAGATCTGAATGGGGTAGTCATCAGATCGGCAAAGGTGACCGCATTGAGATCGTTTCGGCCGCTGCTGGCGGGTAAGACGTGCAACGATAGGGCTATGGCTTCAATCGATGAACTGCTGACGGCTCTTGACCGACGCTTGCTCCAAGCATTAGAAGCGAAGGCAACTGGAGAGACCATTGCGAGGCTTTGCGAAGCTCGAGCGTGGCTGACCAACCCAGACCAGCCGCACGGCGGCGCTGCAAGCCAGGGCTAATTCAATGCGCGATCCACAACATGCGTGGTCTCGCAGAATCGCTCGAATCAGCCAAGATCCAACTCGCATAGTTCACTGGGCGAAGTGGTTTGCTTCGAAACACACGACCAAGGTCAGTCACGAACTGTTCTTCGAGGCAAGTCATGACCTCAGCGCTTCGTGCTTTGTTCTCGGCAGTGCTCGTTCAGGAACAACCTGGATGGCTGAAGTGCTGAGCGCAGCGCAGGACACGCGTTTCATCATGGAGCCTTTTGATGTTCGCTGCTCACAATTTCGCGATGGTCTCCCCGATGCGACCTACTTAAGTCCCGGGTCCCACAATGAGCGCTTGGAATATTTCGCCGATCGAGTCTTTTCTGGCCAACTTCGTTCCCAGTGGACTGACCAGTACAACCACGCTCGTCGCCCAATTCGACGGGTAGTGAAAGACGTTCGCACCGTCGCCCTGCTTGGCTGGTTTCTCAGCCGTTATCCGGCAATGCCGACGGTGTACGTCCTGCGTCACCCTTTTGCCACCGCATGGTCAATGGCAACACTTGGCTGGGGAACCCACGGCGGCCTCCTCGACGAGAGCACCCGACTCGACAGATTGAGTGAAACAGAGCGCAAGATCCTCGTACCTCAGGCCTTCTTGGCTGAAGTCACTCGCTGGTGTGTCGAGCAAGAGCGAGGACTTCGGCACCTTGACCCAAGTGTCTATGTCGTGTTCTACGAAGACCTCGTTGCCAATCCGAGTACTGGATTTGCCGGGATTGCTGACTATCTCGCTGCACGCAGTGCGGCATGGAAGAACTGGACACCCGATCCAGCGACGTATTCTCGCCCATCAGCTACCTCGGTTCGCCGGGCGGCGCCGGAAACAGCACAAGATTGGGTTGCTTCTTGGCAAGGAATGATTGAGGACGCAACGGTTGAGCAAGCATTCGCCATTGTGCAGGAATTCGGACTTGACGACGTCTACGGACTCAATTCAACCCCTAACTTGGAAGCAGGTGAACTGTGGAAGAGAGATCGATGACCGCCCTGCTTGAGCAAAGCGAACCAGTCGAAGGTGATGAAAGTGGAGAATCATCGAACTCAGTGAAGCCACGCCTCAGAGGTTGGATTCACTTTGGCGCCTTTTGCGTCACGTTGACGTTGAGCGGCTTTCTCGTTTCTTCTTCTACCTCTCGGGGCGAAGCCTGGGCCATGGCCATCTATGCGCTTGGTCTGGCAATTATGTTTGGCACGAGTGCACTGCTCCACCTCGTGACCTGGGGGCCGAAGGGTCGACGCCGGATGCGTCGCGCTGACCACTCAACCATCTTCTTGGGAATTGCTGGCTCCTACACCGCAATCGGCGCTGTTGGGCTTTCAGGGACAAATCTGTCCATCTTGCTGTTGTTGGCTTGGGGCGGGGCAGTGGTTGGCATCACCATCAGACAGCTGTTCATTGATGCTCCAAAATGGGCGAACGCCATTCCCTACGTTGTTGTTGGTTGGTCGGCAATGTTCTTTGTTGGGCCACTCATTTCGTCGCTCGGTGTCGTTGGATTCCTTGGCATCTTGGCCGGTGGCTTGGCGTACACGGCTGGTGCGCTGTTCTATGCAGCCAAGCGACCCAACCTCGTCCCCGGAACCTTTGGCTACCACGAGCTTTTTCATGCACTCACCGTTGTTGGAGCGGGTCTTCATATGGCAGTTGTTTGGACGGCTCTCCACTAACCGTCGAGTTCAACATCGCTGAGGTTCCGGCCTAGACTGGAAGAGTTGCAACGGGCTGTAGCGCAGCTTGGTAGCGCGCTTGACTGGGGGTCAAGAGGTCGCAGGTTCAAGTCCTGTCAGCCCGACCGTGCATTCCAAAGGAGCGCTCTCAGGTGAGAGCGCTCCTTTGGTTTTTCCGGCGTGAACGTCAGCAGTATTTCTGCAAAGGTGCAGTAATGCAACGACATGGACTTCGCGCTGCTCGGGTGAAATATCTCGCTTGGGTCAGCCTCGTCATCATCGCAGCGACTCCAGGGATTGCCCTCGGCCAGGAGAAGATTCCCGCTCCACTCAACGAGAGTCAGATAGCAAGCCGCGTTGCCGCGTCGCTCAAAATCACACACGTGCCGAAGGCTCTCAGCACTCCACTGTCAGCCATGGGTGCAGACCATGTAGGCCGGTACTTTCCCACAATCAAGATTGGTTGCTACAACTACGCACCGGCATGCACCTTCGGGAACACGCGGGCGAAAAAGACCATTGTCTTGCTCGGTGACAGCCATGCGGCCATGTGGGCTCCAGCACTCATTCCAGCCGCCACGGCTGTTGGCTACAAGGTCGTCGTCTTGTGGTTTCCGAATTGCCCTGCCGCTGACGTCACGCCATTTAATTTGGGACGTGGCGCCCTCGACCTCAACTGCGTCAGCTGGCATCGACGAATCTTCGCTGATATTGCTCAGGCGCATCCGACTGCTGTCATTCTCAGCGAAGCCACCTCTTTCGCACAAAGTGACAGCTCAACGATGTTTTCTTCACCTGAATGGCAATCTGGGGTTGAACGAACAATCTCAGCGGTGAGCAGTAAAGCAACGAAAGTAGTTGTCATGGGCGATATTCCGGTTTTTACCGAATCACCGAGCAACTGCCTCGCACGAAACCCGGCTGCGGTTCAACAATGCAGCACGCCATTGGTAAACCTTGATCCGAAGTTGCGGCAACTCACCTCTGCTGAAAAAGCAGCGGCGCTGGCACGAGGCGTCAAGTTTGTGTCGCCCACTTCACTGCTGTGTGCGAGCAGTTGTTCGCCTCTTGTTGGCAACCAGGTCACCTATTTCGACAACAACCATGTTTCAGCGAGTTACGCAGCAACCGTCAGATCTGCGCTTTGGGTTCAAATCTCTCGCGCCATGAGCTGATCAACTTGACTGAGCCTGCGCAAGCTCTCGCCACGTCCCTCGCGGTCCAGCAGGTTCTTTTGGCAGTCCAAGGACCATCTCTCCAATGATGTTGCGCTGCACTTGTGAGGTGCCTGCATAAATGGTTCCCGCCCGTGCCACATACATCGAGCCAACCCATGAAGCAGTCGAGTTCGGTGCCCCTCGCTGGTCCGTGTGGAATGACGACATTGGAGGTCGACCTTGTGGAGCAGTTGCGCGAACGCCGAACAGCGACACAGCAAATTCAGTCACCTGTTTGTGATATTCGCTCCAGTAGAGCTTAAAAATCGATGCATCTGCTGCTGGAGGTTTCCCTGCCAAGAATTGCTCGAGTGAACGCATGCCGAGAAAGCGCATAATTTCGACTTTTTCATACAACTTTGCCAATTGCTGGCGCACGAGTGGCTCGCTTGAAAGCTTCAGTTCTCGGGTCAGTTCCACGAGGCGATCGAATTCCATCTTGAACATGATGGGAAAGACCGCGGCTGCTTCGCCACGCTCGTAGCCAAGCAAGGTCATCGCAACTGGCCATCCACCGTTGACCTCACCAACAACATTTTCCCGAGGGCAACGAGCACCGGTGAAGAAGACTTCATTGAATTCCGCGTCTCCCGTCATCATCTTGATCGGCCGAACCTCGATGCCGGGTTGCTCCATGGGCACGAGCAAGAAGGTGATGCCTTTGTGCTTGGGTGCATCAGGATTTGTTCGGGCAAGGACGAAAATATGATTCGCCAAGTGACCAGCTGAGGTCCAGATTTTTTGACCATTGATGACCCATTCGTCGCCGTCAAGTTCAGCCTTCGTTCCCACATTGCCAAGGTCAGAGCCTGCGTTGGGCTCCGAGTAGCCCTGACACCATAAGTGTTCACCCGAGAGAATCTTCGGTAAGAAAAATTCACGCTGTTCTTCAGTCCCCCACGCAAGGATGGTGTTCCCCACCATTTGAATACCAAAGGTGTCGTTGTCCGTCCCGGTTGGAACACCAACTCGGTAAAACTCCTCAGCCAAGATGACTTGCTCGCGCTCAGTGAGTCCCCCACCGCCATAGCGCTTTGGCCATGAAGCAGCAAGCAGACCATGTTCATGCAGCGTGACTCGCCAACGCGCCGCGAACCCCCTCGCCTCATCGGCGTTCATTGATCCAAGTCCACAAAAGCCCTCGGGAACTTGAGATTCCAAGAAGTGTTGAATCTGCTTCCGAAATGCATCGTCGTTGACTGTCTCAGTGGTCATGTATCGATGCTAGAAGAACGCGAGGTGCCCTGTTGATGTAAGCGCCAAATGGCGGGTCGGCCTAGCATTGGCAAATGGACGCACTTTCTCGATTGCTTGACGACGCAACGGCCTTGCTTGATGGAGCCATTGAACTGCGGCGCGATCTCCACGCCCACCCAGAACTTGGACTTGATCTCCCCCGCACGCAACGGGCAATTGTTGATCGTCTCGCGCCGCTTGGGTTGACCATCACCCTTGGCGAGGCACTTTCCAGCGTGACTGCAATTTTGGACACTGGTCGACCCGGCCCAACAGTGCTGTTGCGCGCCGACATGGATGCACTTCCCATGGACGAAGATACCGAACTTGATTTCAAGAGCACGGTCAGCGGAGCGATGCACGCATGCGGCCACGACACGCATGTTGCCATGCTCGTTGAAGCAGCACATCTCCTTGTTGCTCGAAGTGATGACTTAGACGGCAAGGTCATCTTTATGTTCCAACCTGGCGAAGAAGGCCATGGTGGCGCTGTGATCATGCTTGATGAGGGCATCTTGGAAAAAACAGGGTCCGTTGACCTCGCCTTTGCCATTCACGCGACACCGTCGATTCCCGCTGGCGCCATTGCCACACGAGGCGGCACAATTATGGCTTCATCTGACGAGTTTGTGATTCAGGTGATTGGTCGTGGCGGTCATGCGTCAACCCCATACCAAGCGCTCGACCCGATTCCCATTGCCTGCGAGATTGTGTTGGCCTCGCAGGTCATGGTGACGCGCTCCATCAATGCCTTTGATCCAGCAGTCGTCACGGTCGCTGAGATCAAGGCAGGAACGACCAGCAACGTCATTCCAGAAAATGCGCTCCTGCACGGGACGATTCGTGCAGTCTCGGCACGAACTCGCAGTCAGGTGCATGAAAACTTGGAGCGGGTCGCCCAAGGTGTCGCCCATGCCCACGGTGCTCAAGTCGATTTCAACCTTCGACTTGGCTACCCCGTCACGGTGAACGATGCAACCGTTGCCACCTGGTGTCGCTCTCTAGCCCACGACCTACTCGGTGCGCAGAGATCCTTTGAGATGCCAGCCCCGGTAATGGGGGCCGAGGACTTTAGCTATGTCCTGGAAAAAGTGCCAGGAGCGCTGGTGTTTCTCGGTATGTGTCCTGTCACGATGCAGCCCCACGAAGCACCCCCAAATCACTCCAACCGGATGCTTTTAGAAGAATCGGCAATGGCAAACGGGATTGCGCTCTATGCCGGAGTAGCCCTTGCAAAGTCAGCTGAAGCCAAAGCGCTCTGAGCGAAGGGCTTCCCACAGGAAAATGTTGCCTGTTATATCCAGTCCCGCTTTTTGAAAATGAGATAGAGCGATCCTGACGACGCAGCCATCAGCCCAAGAGCCATGGCATAGCCATAATGAAATTTGAGTTCTGGCATGACCTTAAAGTTCATGCCGTAGATCGTTCCGACCAATGTTGGAGCAAAGCCAATGGCAGCCCAAGCAGAGATTTTTTTCACTTCCTCATTTTGAGCATTGCTCGACTGAGCAAGCAACTTCATTTCGTCATTTTGTCGCTGAGTGACAAGGGTCGACTGCGTGGTCAATGCGTTTTGGAGGACTTGTCGGAACGAATCGACTCGCTCAATGACCCGCTTGCAGTGGTCTCTCGAGTCGAGCAGGCGTCGCTGGAGATCAATATCAACGTGGTATTTCTCAAATCCTTCAACTATTGCTGCGAAGACTTCTTCTAAGGGTTTCGTTGCTCGTTGAAATTCAATGACTTCTCGCGAAAGATCGAAAATGCGACGAGAAACTGCTGGGTCGCCATCGAACAATTGATTCTCAATTTCATCAATGTCATTCTCGAGTCCGGTAATCACCGGTGAGTACTCATCAATCACTTCGTCGATAATCGCGTACAGCACTGCTTCTGGTCCGAGAGCAAGTCGCTGAGGACTTCGCTCTAACTTTGATCGAACATCGCCCAAATTTGGCGTTTCTGCATGACGAACCGTGATGACAAAATCTGGCCCCGTGAAGATATGCACCTCGCCAAATTCGACTTCTTCTTTAGCGTCGATATAGCGGGCTGGGCGCAAAACGGTGAACAAGGTTTCGCCGTAGCGGTCAATTTTTGGACGTTGATGCGCTTCAACGGCATCTTCGAGCGCCAACTCGTGGAGATTAAATTCATCGGCGAGTTGTTTCAATTCTTCATAACCAGGCCGGTAGAGGCCAATCCAAGCCATGCCTCCAGACGAGCGCATGTGTTCGAAGGTCTGTTCGAGGCTCATGGGGTCGGGAGCTCTCACTCCCTCGATATACAGAGCGTTCTTGATGAACATGTGCACCCCTTTTCTGAGACTCCCCGATGCTAGGCCACCGAAAGCAACATTCGTCTCCCCCGGGAGTTCTTCTGCGTAGAGTTGACAAGTGGATCCACTTCAACTTTCGACGCTCACCATTGACTCCGGCAATATCACTGAACCGCTCAATCGCATCACCAATGAACTCACCGAACTTGCAGATGGCCTTGCGATTGTGGAGAGCTTTAGTCACAGTTATGCCGTTGAAACCGCAGAGGGTCTTTGTTGTTTTGATGCCTCAGGTGCCGGATCTGGGCCAGCCGTGGTTGATGCTCTTCGCTCATGGAGCACCACTCCAATTTCGACGCTCGTCTATACCCACGGACATGCTGATCACATTGGAGGCAGTTTCGCCTTTGCCAAAGACGCAGCCGAGCGAGGTCACCAACCCCTCTCGGTGTTTGCTCACGAAAATGTTGAGGCACGCATGGATCGCTACATCGAGACGAATGGTTGGAACGTCGCGATCAACCAGCGCCAATTTGGTGGTGTGCGGAGCGAGATGGGCCTCGAACTTGGTGAGGGACTCTCTCGATTCTTACCAAAGTCAACCCTTCGTCCGACTGAATCCTTCTCGTCCTCGCAGGTCAAGCATTTTGGCGACACCATGGTCGAGTTTCGACACGCTCGTGGCGAAACCGATGATCATCTCTGGGCCTATCTTCCAAAGGAACGCTGGCTCTTTTCCGGAGACTTCATTATCTGGAACTACCCAAACGCAGGGAACCCCCAAAAGGTTCAGCGTTACGCGTTGGAGTGGGCTCACGCATTGCGAGCAATGGCCGAGCAGGCGCCAACGTTGCTCTTGCCAGCTCACGGACTTCCCATTGAAGGTGAAAAGCGCATTGCCATGGTGCTCGACGAGATGGCAACAACGCTCGAAAACCTTGTTCGCGACGTCGTTGCTCTGATGAACGAAGGGTCAACACTTGACGAGATTCTCCACACTGTTCGTGTGGCACCTGAGGTGCTTGAAAAGCCCTACCTGCGGCCCTTGTATGACGAGCCCGAGTTCGTTGTTCGCAATATCTGGCGTCTTTATGGCGGATGGTATGACGGAGCGCCATCACGACTGAAGCCAGCGCCCGACGCCGTGCTCGGTGCTGAGATCGCCACTTTGGTCGGTGGCGCCACGGTACTTGCCGAACGGGCAGTTGCACTGTGTGAAACCGACTTACGCCTTGCCTGCCACTTGGCCGACCTTGCCGCTTGGGCGGACCCCACGAGTGCAACCGTCCATGAGGCTCGTGCCGCTGTGTACCACCAGCGCCGTCGATCCGAGCTCTCACTGATGGCAAAGGGAATCTTTACCTCTGCAGCTCGTGAGTCAGAAACCGTCTTCAAGTCCGAGAAGTAGCCGTCTGGTGAACAACGAGATTCCCCTCACAAAGCCCCACAGGCAAGTCGCGTTCCTTGGACCGCTGTCTTCAATGTCGGACCGATCCGCAGTGGCGCTGGTGTTTGTCGTGGCGATGTTCATGGACATCATGGACGGCACGATTGTCAATACAGCGCTTCCGTCCATTGGCCGAGAATTTGGCACCACGAATCCGGCGGGTCTTGCCTGGATTGTGCTTGGTTACCTCCTCTCGTTAGCGATTTGGATTCCGGCGTCTGGATGGTTGGGAGACAAGTTCGGAACCAAGCGAGTGTTCTTGTTTGCACTTGCGATCTTCACTGCTGCTTCCGTGTTGTGCGGTTTTGCTCATTCAGTTGCTGAACTTTCGCTGTTCCGGTTTCTTCAAGGAATTGGTGGCGGAATGATGACCCCCGTCGGCACGGCGATGCTGTTTCGTGAATACCCACCAAAGGATCGAGCGAGAGCATCGGCCATTCTTGTTGTGCCAACACTGCTCGCCCCTGCAATTGGGCCTGTCCTCGGCGGCTACCTTACCGACGGACTTGGATGGCGATGGATCTTCTTTGTTAATGCTCCCTTTGGACTGCTCATCTTCTTCTTTGGCCTCTGGCGCCTCAAGGAGTACACCCACCACGCGTCGAGCAAGTTCGACCCAGCCGGATTCGTCCTCTCCGCTACAGCCTTGGGTTCAATTCTTTATGGACTGAATCAAGCTGAGTTTTCAGGATGGACCTCTCCAAAAGTTCTCGGTTGCTTGTCGGCCAGCCTCATCTTGGGTTGCCTTCTCGTCATAGTCGAACAGAAAAAACACGACCCGCTCTTGGCGCTTCGACTCTTTCGTGATCCAGTGTTCCGCGTAACCAACATCGTTTCGGTATTCTCCACCGCGAGTTTCTTCGGCCTCATCTTGCTCATGCCACTCATGCTGCAAAGCGTCCGGGGACTCTCGGCGGCATCGTCTGGTCTCACAACGTTCCCCCAGGCAATTGGGGTGATTGTGATGAGCCAAGTGGTGAGATCGCTCTATCCAAAGATCGGACCACGTCGACTCTTAATTGGTGGCCTCACGATTGCTGGAGTCCTCATGCTGTGTTTGTTGTTGACGACAGCCACCACCAATCTGTGGGTCTACCGAGGACTGCTTTTTGGTCGGGGTATGTGCTGGGCGTTCGTCTTCATTCCACTCCAAGCAGCAGGATTCTCAACCGTGCAATTCGCCGACACGGGGAGGGCATCATCATTGTTCTCAACTCAACGCCAGATGGCGAGCTCACTCGGCATTGCCGTGCTCATTACCATGCTCGAATCACAACTCCATGGCCTTGTTCACGTCGCTTCGCCTGCAGCCATGGCCGATTTGTATAACGCGTACAAGGTCCCGTTCTTTTGGTGTGCAATGTTTGCGTTCTTTGGCGCCGTTGCCTCGTTGTTTCTGGACGACAAAAAGGTCTTAGCAGTGTTGCACCAAAAGGACTAGGGACTCGGTCACACTTCTGCAGCGCTCGACTGTTGATCTATTGGTCTGCGTCAGATCCAATGCAATTGGCTCGTCAGCCGCTCTCTCACATCAACTCCTGCACTTGAGATCAAACTGACCTCTGAGTCACTTTGCCGTGAAGCGCCGAAGTGCCCTTCAGTTACTGGGCTAGCCAGGAATGCCACTTGAAACAATGCTCGAGGCCGATGCCTTTTGCCCTTGAGGGAAGGCACGAGCCAGCGCCGCAGCGATTCTCTTGGCCCGCTGCTGTGAGCCAGGTGAACTGAAGTGAATGCCATCGGAGATGTACCAAGCATTTTGCACTTCACTTCGCCAGTCATAGATGCGCATATTGGGCCATCGCTTGCAAGCTGCAACGAGTGCTGCATTCCACTTTTGCATCTGCACATCAGCGTACGGAGAAGTTGAAATGAGGGTTTTGACGGTTAACCACATGACTGGTTCGCCATGAACAAGGCGCATCATGGCATCAACCCGCGGAGCACCTGGCCCATTATGAAATGACAAGTTGGCTGAATCATTGGTACCAAGTGCGAAAATCCAACAGCCACGCACACCCGATGCCCAGCGTGCACCAATGCGTTGTTGCGCATTGGGCTGGCCATTCCAGGTCTCCGTTGTTGACTGAGCACCAGAAATTTCGTTGTGAAAAGACTGCACGCCAACTCCAAATAACCGAGCATTGATGCGATCGGCAGGATTTGGAAGGTAACTCGTCGACATGAGACTCACCGAGGTTGAATCACCGTCATAGGTGACTACCTTGCAAGACGTTCGACCAGGAGTCGTTACAACATTTGCGTTGCGCAGTGTTGTCGTTGGAGCGACGGTGGCGGTCGTGGAAGTAGTTGACGATGTTGAACGTGCAGACATCACTTGAGCAGCACCAACGCCTGAGGCGGCAACAACACTCAAAAATGCCGCGCTCATACCAATACGAACAGCAGGCGTTCGAACTTGTGAGAGCGCCGAACCAGCGGCGCTGAGTGCTCCACGAAAACCAAGGCGCCGAATCGGATCTTCCACGAACCTCCACGATAGTGACGACAACGCCAAAATGATGGATATCAAGAAAACGTCGCGAACCAGAGGCAATCCCTCCAGCATTGAGGCAGGAAATGCTGCAATAACGGGGAGATGCCAGAGGTAGATGCCGTAGGAGCGCTCTCCAACAAAGCGAAGTGGGAGTACTCCAAGTGCACGGCCGAGAAGCGACGCAGGGTGCACGACCACAGCGATGAGCGCCACCATTGCCATCGACAGCACCAAGATGCCGCCGTAGTACAGCGAGAGCGAGTACTGATCTGTTGTCGCTATCAGCCAAGCAATCACCACGAGAGCCGAAGTGCCCACCGCATCCAGCAATGCTCTAGCCCCTGCAGAAATGCGCACTGCTTGGGGGCCGAGTTTCCAAACCATGGCGAGCACCGCACCGAGGAGAAGTCCACCAGCTCGAGTATCGGTGCCTTCGTACGCGCGAGTGTTGTCCAAGGTGGCATGAGCCATGAGAGCAAGAAGACCAAACGAAATGCCAGAAAGCGCCAGCGTTGCAAGCACTACCGCTCTCATACGTCCACGAAAGACACGAAGCATCCCGAGCAGCACAAGTGGCCACACCAGATAGAACTGTTCTTCAACTGCAAGTGACCACAAATGATCAAGCGGCCCTGGAGGGTGAAACAGGGAGAAATAGGAAATCCCATGGATGATCGTGGTCCAATTACTGACATAGAAGCCAGCGGCTAGTGCTTCACCGCCACGGACGCCAAATGCTTCTGGAGAAAAAAGCGCTGTGGCAACAAGCACCACAAAGAGCACGATCGCCACTGCAGGCAGAAGCCTTCGCGCTCGACGCAGCCAAAACGTCGAGAGTCCAAGACTTGCTTTCGTGTTCCAAGAGCGAAGCAGAATGGAGGTGATGAGATACCCGGACAAGGTGAAGAACATTCCAACACCGAGCAGGCCGCCACTCAAATGGGGAACGCCAAGGTGATAGCCAACCACCGCGGCGACCGCAAGCGCTCGAAGTCCATCGAGACCCGGCACATATTGTTCGCTTGCATCGGTAGGACGCGGCATCTCGTTCTTTCGGTCTGAGCAGGAGCCGAAGCCCCGTAATCCCCTCTACCACGCTAGCGACCATTGCTCACGAGGTTCTGTCATTGCCTCACTCCTCGGTGCTCCATGCCCAGAGGCCGTTTGCGACCTAGCGTGGACGGAGTTGACCACAATGAGGAGAAGTCATGTCCCAAGTTGAAACCGTGCGCGGACCAGTGAACGCTGAGGCACTTGGCACGACCTATATGCACGAACACATCTTCACCATGTCAGCCGACATGCAGATCAACTACCCAGATGAATGGGGTGACGAAGAAGTTCGCATTGCCGATGCAGTGGAGAAATTGACCGCATTGGCAAACAGTGGAGTCACGACAATTGTCGATCCGACCGTTGTTGGCCTTGGTCGATATATCCCCCGCATTGCTCGCATTGCGGAGTTAGTGCCTGAGCTCAACATTGTGGTCGCAACTGGTTGCTACACCTACAACGATGTGCCGTTCTTTTTCCATCACCGAGGTCCCGCACTCAATGAGGCACTCGGCATGGATCTGCCTGACCCAATGGTGGACCTGTTCATTGGCGACATTCGAGACGGTATCGCCGGAACGGGCGTGAAAGCAGGAATGTTGAAGTGCGCGATTGATACTCCTGGACTCACTCGTGGAGTTGAGCGAGTGATGCGTGCGGTGGCCAAAGCGCATGTTGCCACCGGCACTCCCATCACGGTGCATACGCATCCCGAAACTCGTCAAGGGCTCGTAGCGGCCCGGGTACTCGCCGAAGAAGGTGTTGCTCCAAGCCGAGTGGTTCTCGGTCATAGTGGGGACTCAACCGATCTCGAACACTTGACTGATCTGGCGTCGCAAGGCTTTTGGCTGGGTATGGACCGCTTCGGCATCAATCTGGCAACGACCTTTGAGGCGCGAGCTGACACGGTCGTTTCGATGTGTGAACGAGGATTTGCTCAATCCATGGTGCTCTCGCACGATGCCTCGTGTTACATCGATTGGATTGACCCCAACATGATGCCAATGCTTCCCGACTGGCACTACCTCCACCTCATGAACGACGTCATCCCCTATCTCAAAGATCACGGGGTTACTGAAGAGCATCTTCACACCATGCTGGTTGAAAATCCCCGCAAAATTCTTACTGGCAACTGATTGCAATGGATGTTGCGGTCAGTGGAATCGTCGCTCCCGGCTTTGAGGTTGTCAAAGCAGCGTTTGAAGAGAACTTCACCTCTCGCGGCGAACTTGGGGCCCAGGTAACGATTTTTTATCGCGGCGAACTCGTAGTTGATCTCGTTGGTGGGCTGAAGTCCAGCACCAAGAACTCCCCATTTACAAGTGACACGTTGGTCAATGTGTATTCAGTCGGTAAGGCAATTCTTGGGTTGTTAGCGCTACAGCAAATAGATCAAGGCGCAATTGCTCTTGATGAACCACTGGCAAATTTCT
Source organism: Acidimicrobiaceae bacterium (assembly GCA_947456095.1). Lineage (GTDB taxonomy): Bacteria > Actinomycetota > Acidimicrobiia > Acidimicrobiales > RAAP-2 > CAIQEU01. The sequence goes on along the minus strand of CANGPX010000001.1, from coordinate 41,696 downwards.
GGCCTGAGTTTGCCGCCTTTGGCAAACAGAAAACGACGGTACGCATGGCGTTGTGTCATCAAGCAGGCGTTCCCGCCATTGACCAACTCCTGAGCAACAATGATCTTGAAGATTGGGACACCATGGCATGCGCCCTTGCCAACACCAAGCCCTGGCACGAACCAGGTACGGCCCACGCCTATCACACAAATACCTACGGTCATCTGATTGGTGAAATCGTTCGGCGTAGCTCTGGTCGAGGGGTTCATCTGGTGCTTGGCGACGCAATGAAAGACCTTGGCGCAGAAATCTACGTCGGCCTCGCCGAAGACCTCATTGAACGTTGTGCCGATATCGAGTTCACTTCCCCGCTTGATCCGAGTACTTTGCAACTCGGTGAACGAACTGACGAGAGTTCCATGGCGCTCAGGAGCTACTTCAATCCCCCGGGTTATTCGTCAATGGGCCTCGTGAACACCACTCGGTGGCGTCGCTGCGTTGTCCCGTCGACCAATATGCATGCCACGGCGAAGGGAGTCGCCACCTTCTACCGCGCGCTTCTGCAACCCAACACCTTGGTCAGTAGTCAGTTGCTCGCCGAAGCAACCTCGGTGCAATCGGAGGGATTTTGTCCCATTCTCGGCGAAGTGGCCACGTTTGGACTGGGCTTCACCCCAACAACGTCTCGACGACCGCTCGGTCCGAATCCAAACAGTTTCGGCCATTTTGGTACCGGTGGAGCTCTCGGGTTCTGCGATCCGACTGCCCAAATTGCCTTTGGCTACGTCATGAATCAAGTAACCCCGCGTTGGCAGAGCACGAGGAATGCTGCACTCAGGACTGCAACGTATGGAGCAGTTGACGCCCTTGAGCATCGCTCGCTGATCTAAACCGAACAGCCTAGAATTTGCCTTGGCCGGATGAGGATGGCGGTGAAGCCAGTGGGCCGCTGGCATTATGGAAGAAGTCAACCCACTTCATGTGAGAAATCTTGCCGATGCTCAGCCAGTTGCGTGGTGGCTTGATGAAGACCCCCTTGAGCCAAATCCCCATCCTGCGTTGGTGAATGACCGGTTCGTGGACTTGTGCATTATTGGCGCTGGCTACACCGGACTGTGGACAGCCCTCTTGGCCAAGGAACGAGATCCAGCTCGTTCAGTGATCGTGCTCGAACAGCGAGAAACCGGTGCTGGCGCATCAGGGCGAAATGGCGGATTTTGCTCTCGTTCGCTCACTCATGGATTCGAAAATGGTCGTCGTCGATTTCCAAAAGAGATTGCAACGCTAGAACGGCTCGGGCTCGAAAACCTCCAAGCCATTGAGGAAACCATCAACCGTTACGGCATTGATTGCGATTTTGAACGCACTGGCGAACTCACCGTTGCCGTCGAGCCCTGGCAACTCCAAGAGCTCATTGATCAAGCCCATGAGCGAAACGCCGCTGGCGACAATGTGGAGATTCTGAGTCGAGAACAGGTTTGTGATCGGGTCAACTCGCCAACGTATCTCGGTGGAATCTTCGACCCTGACGGAACGGCAATGGTCGATCCAGCACGCCTTGTCTGGGGTCTTGAGCGGGCTTGCTTGTCTCTTGGCGTTGAAATCTTTGAACACACGAAGGCAACTGGGCTTCGCCGCCAACAAGATGGCATCATCGTTGAGACGCCCTACGCCAAGGTCTCGGCCAAAAAGGTTGCTCTCGGCACCAATGTCTTTCCTTCACTCATTCGAGGCGTTCGTCGCTACGTCGTGCCGGTCTATGACTTTCAGTTAGCAACCGCTCCACTCACGGACTCGCAACGTGCTGCGATTGGTTGGTTCGGGCGAGAGGGGATTTCCGATGCGGGAAATCGCTTCCACTACTACCGACTCACTGCTGATGGATCGATCCTGTTTGGCGGATACGACGCGGTCTATCACTTTCGCAGCCAAATCCGAAGTGAATACGAAGATGCTCCACAGACCTTTGCCCGACTCGCCAGCCACTTCGTCCACACGTTCCCGCAGCTTGAAGGCATCTCGTTCACTCACGCCTGGGGTGGAGCAATTGACACCTGCTCTCGGTTCAGTTCATTTTGGGGCACAGCGCATCGCGGCAACGTCGCCTACGTTCTCGGCTTTACCGGACTTGGTGTGGCGGCAACTCGATTTGGAGCCGAGGTCATGCTTGACCTCTTAGATGGTGTCGAGAACGAGAAAACTCGGCTGAAAATGGTTCGCCGGAAACCTGTGCCGTTCCCTCCAGAGCCATTTCGCTTTCTTGCCATTCGGTTGACTACTTGGTCGATCGAACGCGCAGACCGCCGTGAGGGGAAACGGAACTTGTGGCTGAGACTCCTCGATATTCTCGGGATTGGCTTCGATTCGTGAGTTAGTCGATCTGGCGCATCTCACGCCGGAAGCGGTGGCCATTTTCCACATAGGACTGAGCTGAATACTCAATGACGATGGCTGACGAGGCTCCTTCTTTGATGACTGCTGGCACGCCAACGGCCAAAGCCCCCGCCGGAACGGTCTTTCGATTGCCGACCACTGCGTTTGCTCCAACGGTGGCGCCAGACTCGACGACTGCATGGTGCAGCACCACTGATCCCGAACCAACAAGGCAACCATTTTCCAAGATGCAACCTTCGAGGTGAGCGAGATGACCAATCACGCAGTCATCGCCAATGATGGTGGGAAAAGTTGGGCCGCAGTGGACGACGGTTCCATCTTGGACCGATGTCCGCTCTCCAATGCGAATTTGGCCGTTGTCGCCTCGAAGAACCGCCCCTGGCCAGATCGTGGACTCCGCTCCAATGGTGACGTCACCAATGACCGTTGCCATTGGGTGCACGAACGCCGTTTCGTGAACGAGTGGAACCAGATCGCCAAGTGCATAGATCGCCATGGGGCAAAACTTAGTGTTGATTGAGCCAAATCACCGCATCTTCAACGTCACGGGTGCAACAGCCACTGAATGAGTTGAACAATGCGCCACACGAGATACACCGCAGTCCCAGCAACAAAGATCCAGAACTTGGCTGATGGTGGGCGTCTCGTTGGCGCGACGATGATCGAACCGCACGTTGGGCAGGCTCCGTCTGTGCCAACGATGTCGTCATTCACACTCGCGATGCAGGTGTCGCACCACGCCACGAGTTAGCGACCGCCACCAGTTCGAACGCGAATCTTGATTGGAGTTGCCCCTAGTTCAAACCGCTCGCGAAGTGAACGCTCAACGTAGCGAAGATACGTTGCTGGAAGCTCACCACTGGCGAACAAGGTGAACGTTGGTGGATCAATTGCGCCTTGCACGGCATAGCGAATCCGAGCACCAGGAGCCGGGTGTGCTTGTTGAAGGTCTCTGATGGCCCGATTGAGTGCACCGGTTGGAACGCGCTGATGATACGCGTCGACCGCAGCCATCAACGCCGGGAGAATCTTATGCACACCAAGTCCCGATTGGGCAGAGATCTTGATCACCGGTGCTGCCCCAAGGAACGCCAAACGATCACCAACGGTTGCCATGATGTCATCTCGCTGTTCGGTGGGAACGAGTTCCCATTTATTGAGAATCACCACCGCCGCACAGCCGCTGATGGCCATTCGCTCAGCAAGACGTTGATCTTGGTGGGTTGCTCCTTCAGTGGCATCAATCACCAGCAGAGCAAGATCAGCGCGCTCTAAGGCTTCAAGCGCTCGAAGTACTGAGTGCTGCTCGCTACCTCGCTCAGTTCGCGCTCGCCTGCGCATGCCAGCGGTGTCAATGAAACACAGGGGTCCGTCTTCGGTTTCCACCACAGTGTCAATAGCGTCGCGAGTTGTGCCAGGCATGTCGAACACGACGCTTCGTTCTTCGCCAATGAGGCGATTAAACAGCGTGGACTTGCCAACATTTGGTCGACCAATAATGGCAATTCGTGGAATGGCAACATCAGCGGCATCAGTGTCTTCAACAGGGCCGAGTGCAAGAAGAGCGGAGGTAACTGCATCAAGCAGATCACCAGTTCCTCGCCCGTGCTGCGCACTGACGAGATGCGCCTCGCCAAGACCGAGTTGCAAGAACTCCCAAGCGAGCTGTTCGTGACGCAGGTCATCGACTTTGTTGGCCACAAGGAACGTTGTTGAACCGGTGCGCTGGACGAGGCGTGCAGCTTCTAAATCTTCGCCGGTGACTCCGGTTTGCACGTCGACGACGAACAACACGAGATCTGCATCATCAAGCGCTTTGACTGATTGTCGGCTGACTTCTCGGTCTAAGGCCGATCCACCAGAAAGCCAACCCCCTGTGTCGACGAGGTGAAAATCAACACCGTTCCATTCGGCGTCGAAAACTTTACGATCTCTCGTGACGCCTGGCTCTTCTTCAACGACGGCCAAACGACGGCCAACAATTCTGTTGATGAGTGAGGACTTTCCAACGTTTGGCCGACCTACGACGACAACGGTTTGCTTCTTCAGAACAACTTCACTGTTTGTCATGATGCGACCTTGTCTACCTGCTTCGGTGATGATGGATGGAGGAGTGCGCGCCGAAGCGCTGCACCACTTGTTTCAAGAACCTCAACATCTCGTCGCAGGTCAGAAAGGGTAAAACCGTCAAGAAAGCGATCTCCTGAAAGACACACATCAGGCAACAGCACACGATGTTCTGCTGGGACTGTCGCCAAGACCCGATTGATGTCTTCAGCGACGAGCAAGCCAGCAACAGAGATATTTCCGCCAAAGAATCGATTCTCTACTTCAACAATGGTGACGTCATCGCGTCCAAGCTGCGCCACAAGTGGGGGCAAGACCATTGCTCCGTAGCTTCCCGTCAGAATCGTGACAGGTCGATCATCACCTTCAGTACTCGAATGCGAAGTGCTCCGCACGGCTCGATATCCCTCGGCTGGAGCTCCATCTACGGCTTGGAAGAAGCCAGAATGCCGAGTGTGATGCTCAGTTGTTCGTCGCAGCAGTTCACGTTCAAAGGTGCGAATCATGCCCACACCGTTTTCGTGTTGGGGAACTCCGTCGTAGACCCGAAGTGACGGGAGAGTTCGCTTCGCAAGCAAGTAGTACTCATCTGAGGCGAAAACTACTTTTTTGCCAAGCGCACGCTTGCAGCGACGTTGATGAGCCTCAACGAGATCAATCACTGCATCTGCTTGCTCGGTCGTGTGCGCTCGCATGGTTGGCTCACCGGAATGATCCGACAGGCCAAGAGGAACAACACCAATGGTCTCGAGTTGCGGATACTCATCAAGCAGCGTCAGCAAGGTGTCTTCGAGGACAGCGCCGTCATTGACCCCGGGACACACGACGACTTGACCATGGATTTCAATGCCACCTTCGAGCAGGACTTTGAGCCAACGCAGGCTGGTGGCTCCACGTGGATTCCGCAACAGATCAGCCCGAACAAGTGGGTCTGTCGCATGGATCGAAACATAGAGCGGCGAGAGGTGTTCTTCGAGAACTCGTTCAGCGTCGAGTTCGGTGAAACGAGTCAGCGTGGTGAAGTTTCCGTAGAGAAACGACAGGCGGTAGTCGTCGTCTTTCAGGTAGAGGCTTTTGCGCAGGCCCTTTGGCAATTGATAGATGAAACAGAAACTGCAGTGGTTGTCACAGGTTCGAATACGGTCAAAGACCGCAGAAGACACTTCAATCCCGACTGGAACTCCGGGATCTTTTGCAATCACCAGCCGGAGATCAAGCGCTTGCCCGCTTCTGCGGACAATAAAGACGGGATTTTTCCCATCGGTTAACTGGTGATACTCAATCACGTCCATTGGCGAAACCGCATTGATTGAGAGCAACTCATCGCCAACAAGCACGCCTGCAAGATCTGCTGGAGATCCCGGTGAAATTGCTGTCACCACCGGAGCACCCATGGACAACAGGCTACCGTGCCACCTTAGGCATGCTCGCCGAAAGGGTGCCTCGGGTGGGTCGACCGATAGTCTTTGGTGGTGAACGTCGACCGAGTAATCCTCGCTGAACCCCGCGGATTTTGTGCAGGGGTAGAAAAAGCGATCAAAGCGCTTGCGTGGATGGTTCGCATCTTTCCAGCTCCGGTCTACTGCTACCACGAGATTGTCCACAACCGCTTTGTTGTTGACCAGTTTGAAGCGCAAGGCGTGATCTTTGTTGACGACGTCAGCGAGGTTCCCCTTGGTGCTCCGCTCATGCTGTCAGCCCATGGATCGGCTCCAGAAGTCGTCGCTGCTGCTCGGGCCAGAGGCATGGTCATTGATGCAGTGTGCCCGTTGGTTACCAAGGTCCACCATGAGATGAAGGTACGCAGCGAAAAGGGCTACACCGTCTTGTATGTTGGCCACGCCGGCCACGAAGAGGCGGTTGGAACCATGGCTGTGGCACCAACTTCAGTTCGCTTAATTCAACATCCAAGCGATATTGAGAACCTCCAAGACCTCGTAGATGGCGCATCTCCGGTTGCACTACTGGCCCAAACGACGCTTTCTCATGATGAATGGCGCAACTTGATGGAATTAGCGAAGGACAAATTTCCTGACCTGTGGATGCCAAATCGTTCTGACCTGTGTTTTGCCACAACGAATCGCCAAGCAGCGCTCAAAGCTATTGCTGGATCAGCAGACGCCGTCGTCGTGATTGGGTCAAGTAACTCGTCTAATACCGTGGCGCTCGAAACGGTTGCGAGAAGTTCTGGTTGTTCAAGGGTTTACCGGGTCAACAATGCTGCAGAACTTCCTGATGATTTGAGCGGAACTGTTGCAATCACTGCAGGAGCATCGGCTCCTGAACAACTTGTCAGTGCGGTCATTGCTCGACTGAGCCCAAAGAACGGCGTTGAGGTTGCCTCTGTCACGACTGAAGATGAGTATTTCCCACCTCCCCCAGAGCTCAGAGAGCTCCTGAGGGGACTCGGAACGGCTTTAGGTTGCTTTCATGAAGCCTCAGTTGGTGATCCGAGGGACCCAGTTGCTGGAGACCGCAGTCGATCGGCTGCAACGGTTCTCGCTTCGCTCATCACCGCAGCTCGTTGAATTCCCACCAGAGCCTTGCTGCATCTGCGAGACTGAATAAATGACGGAGCACGAAGTCGCGACCTTTACGGCAATGGATCACTCAACCCAAGAGCAGTGGTCCCACATTGCAACCGAAACCATGGCTCATCAGCCCCGTGTTGCCGAAACTGTCCTCACGATGCTGAAGGGCTTGGAAGCCATTACTGATGGTTTTGCCGTGAACCAGCTTGTGCACTCGCTGCAGACTGCCACCCGAGCCGAAGAAGCGGGAGCTGATGAAGAAGTCATCGTTGCCTCGCTTTGCCACGATCTCGGCAAGGCGATTTCTGTAGCAAATCACCCGAAAATTGCCTCTGAGATCTTGCGACCTTATGTTCGTGCGGAAGTCTCCACCATGATTGCCGTTCACCAAGATTTCCAGGGAAAGCACTATTACGAGTTCCTTGGAATGGATCCCAATCTCCGTCAGAACCACGTGGGCAAGGATTACTACGCACTCGCCGAGCAGTTCGCTGACGATTGGGATCAAACGAGCTTTGATCCGAACTACCCAACTGAATCCCTCGAGCACTTTGAACCCATGGTTCGCCGAGTGTTCGCACAACCTCGATCACTGTAAGGAAGACGCCATGAGCAAAAAGCATGATCTTGAAAAGCGCCGCATGGATCTCATGCAACGTCACGTCGTGGAGTTGGCTCGCGAAGATTTCGCCAAGAGGTACCCAGGAGTCGACCTCGGTCAAGCAGTCACGATCATTGCTGCTTATGAAGAAGAAGAAAACATTGCTGACGTCTTAGAGGCCATGCCAAAAGAGGCCTGCGGCATGCCGATCACCACGCTTGTTGTGGTCGATGGTGGCGATGACAAGACCGCTGACATCGTGATCGAGCATGGCGTCTACGCCCTGGTATTCCCCGTAAACCTCGGCCACGGTGTGGCGCTACGCGCTGGCTACAACCTTTGTATTGACAATGGCGTCGAGTACGTCATCACCTTGGATGCCGATGGCCAAAATGACCCCACCGAAATCCCGGTAATGCTGCAGCCCCTCGTTGATGACCAAAGCGACTTCGTTGTTGGATCACGTCGCCTTGGAGTCGACAACACGAGCGACTTGTTCAGAAAGGCGGGAGTTGTCTTCTTCTCCGCCGTGGTCAATATCTTGACTCGGTCAAAATTGACCGACACGTCAAATGGCTACCGAGCACTGCGCGTTTCAATGCTCAAAGACGTCGTGCCCCGCTGCGTGCAAGTTCAGTATCAAACCTCAGAACTCATCATCACCGCCATTCGACGAGGTTGGAGAATCTCAGAGAAGCCCACTGTTTGGTATCCACGCGCCCATGGAACAACGAAGAAGGGCAACTCTCTCCTTTACGGATTCCGTTACGCCAACGTCGTCATTCGCACCTGGTGGCGAGAGCGGTAAGTCGAACAGGCTCAGGCAGTTACTGGCGACTTCGGCGTCAACGGCAACTTTGCAGGTTTTCAAGTAGAGCGAACAGTGCACGACAACGAGATCTCGTTCTCTGCTTTCATCGAAACAGAGAGACAGAGTCTGCGCTGGTTTTCAGCCATTTACTGATGTGGCGAGACCGCAGAGCTTCATCTCCATGACTTGAGTGGTCAACACTTCGGTTCATCGGTCGGTCGAGTCCCACACGATGAAGATCTCTTTTGACGCCATCATCAATGGTGTTTCCTCAGTCACTCACCACTGTGGTCGCAACTTCTTCACCAAACTTCGCAAGGGCTACAGCAACTTTGCGGCATCGAACGCCACCTGGAGGGCGCGCCGCAATTCTTCCGTTGACGCTTTGATTGCCGAACGCTGAATTTTTCCTGACTCAGAGAGTGGGGCTGGTTGCAGCGCTGCACCGGAATACACCGAAACCCGCAGTGGACGAGGCAGGGTTGCACCCTTTGGCATTGCTCGATCGCTGCCAGCAATGCCAACAGGAATGATCGGGCACTGCGTCTTTGATGCCAAATACGCCGCTCCCTCATGGATCTCGAGGACATCAGGGCCTTCTTGGCGAGTGCCTTCTGGAAATAAAATCAGCACCTCTCCTCGTGCCAAGACTTCTTCAGCACGTTGAAGCGAGGCTCGGTCAGCTGATTCACGGTGGACAGGAAAGCCGCCCATGGCAATGAGAAAGCGTCCAAGCAAGCCAACTTTCCAGAGGCTGTCTTTTGCCATGAAGAACATCTTGCGCTTGGTGAGCAGTACGGGGAAGACAAAGTCCACATTCGAACGATGCACCGGGGCGATGAGGACCCCGCCGGTGGCTGGAATTGGCACGAATGAGCGAACACGTGGTCGAAACAGTGAACGGGCAACGCCCATGATGATGCTTCGAGCAAAGACGTAGCCAACAGTGCGTCGTGAATCAACCTTGAAGGCTTCGTCTTTCCCCGCAGCGTGGCGAGTGCTCACTGGAGCCACGACAAGATTTCGGAGGTCACGTCTGCAATGCTACGCCCGGTGGTGTCAAGTTCGCGTGAACCATCGGCCAAGACCAGCGGGGACGCCGTCCGGGAGGTGTCTACTTGGTCTCTGCGAAGAATCGATGCCGCACCCTCATCACTTCGCCGTCGAGCTCGTTCTTCAACCGATGCTGTCAGATAAATCTTAAGTCGAGCGTCAGGAAAGACAACCGACGCGATATCTCGACCTTCAATTACACCAGCCATTGAACGATTCCTCGCCCAACTTCGCTGCAAGGCAACAAGAATCGTTCGCACTTCACTCGTTGCTGCAACAACAGACACCGCCGTATTTGTTTCAGGATCTCGAAGTGCATGGCTGACATCTTCTCCATGGACCAGACACCGACCTTCGCTGGTCACCTCGAGCCCACGTGAAAGCGCAACAAGTCGTTCGAAGTCGTGCAAGTCAACCGAATGCGAGAGCGCTGCTGCAGCGACGGCGCGATACATCGACCCCGTGTCGAGGCGATCAATGTTGAGTTGCGCAGAAAGAGCCTTTGCCACGCTGGATTTTCCTGCGCCCGCTGGACCATCAATAGCAATGATCAGGTTCTCCCCCACTTGTTGAGCGTCTTCACTTGTGGTCAACGTGGGCTCCAAGAGATATGAGATCATCAAAAAACATGGGGTAACTCGTTGCAATACATTCCGTCTCGAAAATGGTGACCGTTGAACCAACAGCGGCAGAGAGTGCTCCAATGGCTGCGCTCATTGCCAAGCGATGGTCGTGCAGAGGATCAATCTGCGCATGAACAGCACCCGAGTTCTTCGGCTCAATCAACAAGTCGTCACCTTCAATGGTGGCGCCTCCACCGAGCGCTCGAACGAGATTGGCGGTTGCTGTCAGTCGATCTGATTCTTTGAGACGAAGTTCACCGACATCAATGAATCTTGTCGGCGAGGTTGCACGAAGTGCAGCAATGGCCAGAATGGGAACCTCATCAACTGAGGGGATTTCACTTGAGTTGATTGTTGTTCCCTCGAGCTTCGAGGGACGGGCAACGACGTCTTTGCGGCCATCTCGGTCAACAATCGTGAGGTCTGCCCCCATACGCTGAAGCACGCTCAAGAAACCAAGCCGCTCCAGGCCGCCGTAGAGATCGCGCACCAAAACGCTGCCGTGTTGAGCGAGCACTCCAGCCACAATGGCGAAGGCTGCTTGACTCGGGTCTGAAGCGACAACCCAGTTTCGAGCGTTTGGACTCGAGGGGCTGAGGCGAACAACTCGCCCCTCTCCAACGTCGGTCGACGTGACCAGAACGCCCGCTTCAACCAACATCTCTTCTGTGTGAGCCCTCGTGCGCAATTCTTCGACGACCGAGGTTTCACCTTGAGCAAACAAACCAGCGAGCAATACCGATGACTTCACTTGAGCACTTGGCACCGGCACTGAATACGAGATGCTGCGAAGCGATGCTCCCTCGACGATGAGCGGTGGCGTGAGGCGCTCACCGTTCCCACTCAACGTTGCCCCCATCAACTCAAGGGGGACCGCAACGCGATCCATCGGGCGCATTGACAACGAGTCATCACCAACCAACACGTGTCGACCGGCAATACCGGCGCAAATGCCAGCCAGAAGGCGCATGGTTGTCCCAGAATTCCCACAGTCAAGAGCATCCACGGAAGCGGAGAGTTCTCCTGTTGAACTCACTCGAACAACTTCTCCGTCATGGTCGATCTGTGCACCTAATTGCTGCATGATGCGCATCGTTGCCATGACGTCGAGCCCACTTGAGAGGCCTCGTATTTCGCTTCTTCCGTTAGCTAGCGCCGACAACATCAGTGCTCGATGAGAAATTGACTTATCGCCTGGCGGCACGACTGTTCCCGACAACTCAAAACAGGGCTGAATCACATGGACGCTCATCGCAACTCCTCAACAAAGCAGTCATAGCCACGCTTGGTCAGTGAGTGAGAAAGTGCTTGCGACCCGGCTTTACCAATGGTGAGCTGCAACACTCCCCTACCACCTTCGATGCTGTGAGCAATTTGCAGGTCGACAACGTTTACTTGCAAGTCACTGGCAATGGTGGTGACTTCAGCCAAAGTGCCTGGCTGGTCACTCACGACGACCTTCAACATCACCAGTTCTGTAGGTACTTGTTGTTTGGCCGGAAGTGCGCGCCGTGCTTGTGAAGACACCGTGAGGAAATCAAATAATCCATCTCGATCGCCAACCAGCACCATCTCACGAACTGCAGCAAGGTCGGCAATGATCAATTCAAGTGTGGCGGCAATCGCTTGAGCATTCGTCGCACACAAGTCTGGCCAGATCACTGGATCGCCAGCAGCCACTCTGGTCATGTCGCGAAACCCTCCAGCGGCAAGCTGCAGCAGCGCTCCATCGCTTGCTGAGCCAATGACTGCTCTTCTCATGAGCGTCGCTGCCATTAGGTGTGGCACGTGGCTCACAACCGCGACGAGTCGATCGTGATCGCCGGCGTCAAGTGCCAGTGGCAACGCTCCAAGACTGGTCACGAGCGAGGACAGGGCGGCATATCTCGAGGGTTGCGTGTGAGGTGTAGGACACAAGACCCATGTCGCGCCAACAAACAAATCAGCTCGAGCACCACTAAGTCCGAGTTGCTCCGAACCCGCCATGGGGTGACCGCCAATAAAGCGAAGGTCATCAATCTCAAGACCTAGTGGAGCTTTGACCCCACACACGTCGCTCACTACGACATCTTCACGACGCCCCGGCACGGCCAAGATGGCACGAACAACCTCAACAACATGTTGCGCCGGTACACAGGCAACAACCAATTCAGCCTCAAGATCATCACCAACAGCATCGATCACGCCTTGGTCAAGCGCAGATTGTTCCAAGTCTCGGTTGAGATCAATTCCAGAAACAAAAAAGCCCTGCTCTTTCAAGCCAAGCGCAACAGAGCCTCCAATGAGTCCGACCCCAATGACGACGGCGCGCCGAAGGGCACTGGTCACTTCGTTAGGTCATTTCGAAGGCTGGCAGCCCCATGGAGGTAAATGTGGACGACGTCTGATTGGCTCCGGCGAGTTCTCACCGTCAGCAAAACTCTGATGCATAACGGAGTTGCCCCGGTGATGTCGAGTTCTCGGGCACAAATGAGTGGAACCTCGGCAAAGCCAAGGTCTCGGGCAGCAGTTGCTGGAAACACCGAGTGCACATCATCAGTTGCGGTGAACAGAATCGACACAATGTCTGCTTCACGCAGAGCGTTGCGACTACACAAAGCGCTCAGGAGTTCGGTGACTCGCTCGACGACATCTTCACGCGTATCGTTGTCAATGGTGGTGGCACCGCGTACGCCTCTCACCTGTTTGATCCACGTCACCTCTGCAGATTACTTCGCCGTTCCGCCCGCGTTCTTTTGTCTGGAGCACCATTTGCCGCCAAAGCGCCAAGGCTGAGTACTTCTTCAAGTGAAAGCGTTCGAAAAGCACCGGGTTTGAGTGATTGATCCATCAGTCCACCAATGCGAACCCGAACGAGGCGGGTGACCTCATGGCCAACCGCTTCAAACATCCGACGAACCTGTCGATTTCGGCCCTCGTGAATCACGATCCGCACCATTCCCGGCGCGACCTCGGCGACTTTGGCTGGAGCAGTCACGCCATCATCGAGCGCAACACCTTCTTTCAGAAGTCGAAGGCTCCCGGGACTCAGCGAACCTCCGGAGATCTCGGCCAAGTATTCCTTCTCCACGCCAAACGATGGATGCGTGAGGAGTTGGGCAAAGGTGCCATCGTTCGTGAGCAGCAACAAACCTTCGGTAGCAAAGTCCAAACGACCAACGGAAAACACTCGTGGGTCTTCGGGGACGAATTCCACCACCGTTCGACGGCCTTCAGGGTCACTTGATGTCGACACCACTCCTTGTGGCTTATTGAGGAGGTAATGCACGAGACCTGGTGCTGTTGGAATGGGGACTCCATCGACGGCAACGAGGTCACGGTCGTCATGCACCCGTCGCCCCAAAATGGCGACGCCGCCATTGACGGTGACTCTGCCGCGCTCAATGAGTTCCTCGCATGCTCGGCGAGAGCCGTAGCCAACGCGAGCTAAGACCTTTTGTAGCCGCTCTCCGTCTTCGTGTTCTTCAAGCACTCGTGAGGTCGTCCACACCGCGGATCGTGTCTTCGAAATCACTCACGGCATCTGCACCAGGCAAGAACTCCTCAACGGGAGGAAGTTGCGTCAAGGAGAAGAGTCCCAAGCGCTCCAAGAACAATTCCGTCGTTCCGTACAGCAGTGGTTGCCCAGGACCTTCAGCACGCCCAGTTGCAGCAATATAGCCACGACCCTCAAGCAGCTTCACCACGCCATCAGCATTGACTCCACGAAGTGCACCAATCTGCGCTCGAGAAACTGGCTGGCGATACGCCACAATGGCGAGCGTCTCAAGAGCTGCAGTCGACAGACGAGTAGAGACCCCGCGATTGGCGAAGCGTTGCACAATCTCGGCCAAGTCCGACGTCGTTTGAAATCGGTAGCCACCAGCGACAAAGCCAAGTTCAAAGCCGCGCTGTTCATCTCGACAGCGCTGTTGGAGCGCCGAAGCCAATTCTTCAACTTCGGTCTCAGAGATTTCGAGCAATTCCGCCACAGTTGCGGTTTGCACCGGTTCAACAGCCACAAGGACAATGGCTTCGAAGGCCCGTTGGAGGTCATCCCTCATAACTGTCAATCACCCCTTCTGCTGTGATGATCAACGAACCGTCGTCATCAGTTCCAATCCATTCAATTTCTAAGTCGCCAAAGTTCACCCCTTGCCCAAGGGTCACTCGTCCGAGTTTGCACAGCTCCAACACGGCCAAGAATCGAACAATGATCTCGAGCCGTGTCGTGAGGCCGTCCACCATTGACCGAAATGAGGTCTTTCCTTGGGTCGGGAGTTGTGTGGCCAATTCAACAACGGTTGCTGCAACCGTCACCACATCGATCGTGACGTGACTCAAGTCGACCCGTGGCTGCTCGGGAACGATCAACGTTCGCTTAAACGCTTCAGCCACTTTGTCTGCGGTCACCCCAACGAGCAGATCTGGCGCCAAAAGAACAAAATCTTCCTCAAGACCTGACTCGCGAGGCACGCTGCGAAGGGCAAGCTCTGAGAGCAAGACAAAGGCATCTGCGGCACCGGCATAGGCACGGCATTCAAGCAGCCGGGCAAGAAGGAGGTCTCGTGCTTCAAGGCCTACGAGTTCTTCATCCGCGTCCACTTCGTCAGGGCCGGGAAGCAACTTGGTCGATTTCATCTCAATCAGCACTGCAGCAATCAGCAAGAACTCTGAAATTTGGTCGAGGCTGAGGATTTCTCGATGCTCAAGCAAGGTCGCAACGAAGACCTCGACAATGGGAGCCAGCGGGACATCCAAGATGTCGCGTTCATGGCCTTGAATTTGTTGGAGAAGCCGGGCAATCGTGCCCTGATAGCCCTCGACTTCAACCATGTACGTCACGCCACAACCCTAACCAACGAGACCATGCCTCGTCGCCAGAGCCAAAGTGGCTAGGTAAGATTGGCTATGGCGCGTGTTCTTTCAGGTATTCAACCTTCAGGTGATCTCCATCTCGGCAACTACCTTGGCGCCCTTCGCCAGTGGGTGGCACGACAATCAGTTGACGATGCCTACTACTGCATTGTCGACCTCCACGCCCTCACCCAAGCCATTGATCCAGCCGAACTGCGCCGACGCACACTCGAAACTGCGGCTGGCTTTCTCGCCGCTGGTCTTGACCCTGAGCAAGTAACGATTTTCGCCCAAAGCCATGTTCCGGCCCACACTCGACTGGCATGGCTCCTCGAGTGCACCGCAACCATGGGTGAACTCAATCGCATGACGCAGTTCAAAGACAAAGGTCGCGGAAACGAATCGGTACGCGTTGGCCTGTTCACGTACCCAGTGTTGATGGCGGCAGACATCTTGGCCTACGACGCAAGCCACGTTCCCGTTGGTGAAGACCAGCGCCAACATCTTGAATTGACCAGAGATCTTGCGACTCGCTTTAACCACCACTACGGCGAAGTCTTCGTCGTGCCCGAGGCAACGATTCCACAAGTGGCTGCTCGCGTGATGGATCTCCAGCAACCCGATCGAAAGATGTCGAAGTCGATTCCTTCGCCGCTTGGTCGGATTGATCTTTTTGAAGATGCAGACGCCATTGCCAAGAAAGTGAAAAAAGCTGTCACTGATGCCGAAGGCATCGTCGCGTATGACCCCATTGCCAAACCCGGTGTCTCGTCGCTTCTCGACCTGCTTGCAGCCGCTACCAATGGCTCGCCAATGGACCTTGCCGGGAACTACACCAGGTACGGCGATCTCAAAAATGACGTCGCCGAAGCACTGATTTCGCTCATCGCCCCCATGCGCGAGCGCTACTTGGGTCTGTTAGGCGACGAAGCAGAACTTCGAGCGCTGCTTGCCCGTGGTGCAGAAAAAGCAAACACCGTAGCCAACGCGACCTACGAGCGCGCGGCGAGCGCAATTGGTCTCCTCGAGCGCTAGCTCACTGGAAGAAACTGTTGAACCAAAAATCTGCAACGTGATTTGAGAGCCACAACAGTGGCCCTGGCAAGAAGTAGATCAGGGCAAATGCGAGCGGCAGGGCAAAACTTCGAAAGAGGTGATAGCCCTTGAGCGCTCGAGCTGGCAGCAGACGCTCAATAATGGCTGAACCATCAAGTGGTGGAATCGGCAGGAGATTGAAGATCGCGAGCCACAGGTTCTGCAAGCCAAGGAGATACAGCCCGAGTATCCACAGCGGCAACTGCCGCACCGAAACGTAGCCACCGTCAATGATCTGGCCCGGGACATCTGCCACGCGACAAATCGCGAAGCACAACGCCACAATGGCGAGATTGCTGGCCGGTCCAGCAAACGAGATCAGCAGCGATGCATGGCGAGGTTTTCTCGTTCGATCGAGATCAACGGGAACCGGTTTGGCAAACCCAAATCCCGTCCCCAAAGCAAGTACAAACAACAATGGCAAAACAAAGGTCCCCCAAAGTGAAACGTGCTTTGCCGGATTTGCGGTTAAGCGACCGGCTCGCTGTGCCGTGTCATCGCCACAGGCATACGCCATGACTCCATGAGCAACTTCATGGACAATGATCGATGGAACGAGCGCTGCCAGCGAGAGGGCAAAGATCACACTGAGCTGATGGAATTGCACCAGGCCAAACAGCGCTCCGTAGTAGAGCACAAACCACATCAACGCTGGGACGCGGTGAAGCCGCTCTTTCAACCTCCACCGGCTCGTCTTATGTCCTACAGCCTCAATATTTGCCACCGTTGCGAGCCTAGATTGCGTTACGGCGAGACCGACCACGCGGATGAGCACGATCAATAACCGAGCGAAGTTGCGCCGTATCAACCTTGGTGTAGCGCTGTGTTGTGGCAATGGAACGATGGCCGAGGAGTTCTTGGACTACTCGAACATCTGCTCCGGCGGCAAGCAGGTGTGTGGCGCAAGAGTGACGAAGCACGTGTGGCGACAGCACCTGTTCAAGCCCAACTCCTTTTGCTCGGCGACGCAACAGCGCAAAGACGGCCTGTCGAGTAAGGCGGCTTCCCGCATCAGTCAAAAACACCGCTGATTCATCGCCTCGTCGCTTCCACATTTGTGGACGCAGGGCCCCTCGCCCATCATGCGAAAGCCACCGTTGCATTGCTTCATCTGCCAAGCGACCAACGGGCACAATGCGTTCTCGACCACCTTTTCCCCGCAGCAAGACGAGACCGTCACTGCGGTCAAGGTCTACGAGATTCAGCCCAACAAGCTCCCCCACCCGAGCGCCGGTCGCATACAAAAACTCCAACACCGCTCGATCTCGAAGGGACAAGGGATCGCTTTCAGTCACCGAGTCAAGCAACGCCGAAATTTGATCAACGCGGAGCGCCTTTGGCAGTGCGATGCCACTCCTTCGAGTGCCGAGATCAGCAGTTGGGTCATCAAGGCGGAGTTCTTCGTCGACGAGAAAGCGAAAGTAACCCCGAAGCGTTGATGCCGACCGAGAAACAGAGGAGAGGGCCTGACCATTGACGCCGAGTTGTTCGAGATAACGCTCAAGATCAGCAGTGGTGGCTTTCTCGAGATCCTTTACCTGTGCGGTGAACACGTGAGCTGCCGTGAGCAGGTCACGACGGTACGCAGCAATCGTGTTGGCCGACCTTCCCTTTTCCACCGCCAACCAGCCGAGAAAGGCCTGAATACTCGGAGGAACTTCACTCTCCATGGAGCGACAAGTACTGATGAGCGAGGTGGGCTGCGAGGAGCAAGGTCACATCGGAGCCGAGTGGGTCGGCGTAGCTCATGAGTTCGCTCAGTGGCATCATGCAACGTTCAATGAAGTGCTCTTCAACCCCATCAGGAGCTGCATCAACCTGGTGGAGCCCAAGGCCAAGATAGAGCCACGTGAGCTGATTGGTAAAGCCCGATGAATTTGCCACACAACCCAAGAACACGAGGTCATCAGCACGCAATCCAACTTCTTCTTCGAGTTCACGACGAGCTGCGGCCTCGAGATCTTCATCTTCAATGTCTCGAAGCCCGGCTGGCATCTCCAACATGAACCGATCAAACGATGCCCGATACTGCCGAAGCAGATGAACTCTTCCTTCACCATCGACCGGCAGGACAGCCACAGCGCCCACGTGGCGAACGAGATTTCGAGAGAACGTTGATCCATCAGGTGCTTCAACAAGCCGATCAACAAGGTGAAACGCATATCCACTTGCCCGCTCTGTGTCACCGAGCACCTTGAAGCCCATAGTGCTACTCAGTGGTCGATGGATTGCGGATCAATGAGGTGCGGAGCTCGACCTTCAGCACGCTCAAGCGAAGCAGTCAGCAACTCACGAAAGAGCGGGTGTGGGCGTTCTGGACGGCTCTTGAACTCAGGATGCGCTTGCGTGCCAACCCAAAATGGATGTCCGGGCAACTCAATAAATTCAACCAAACGGCCATCGGGAGAATTTCCTGAGCACGACAGGCCAGCCTCTTCAATGCGAGCGCGATAACGCGGGTTGAATTCGTAGCGGTGACGGTGGCGTTCAGAAACTACGGTCGCCCCGTAGATCGCTGCTACTTGACTTCCTTCTGTCAACATGGCTGGGTAGGCGCCAAGGCGCATGGTTCCACCCTTGTTGACGACGGCAACTTGGTCATCCATGAGATCAATCACGAGGTGCGGCGCTGTTGAGTTGAACTCTCGCGAATTTGCCCCTTCAAGACCCGCAGCGTGGCGAGCATATTCAATGCTCATCACTTGGAGCCCTAAGCAAATACCGAGAGTTGGAAGACCAATGGTGCGAGCAATTTGCGCCGCGGCAATCATTCCTTCAATGCCGCGCTCGCCAAAACCTCCAGGAATGATCATTCCGTCAAGTTCTTGAAACTGTTGTTCGTTGATCTGGCTCGGAACCAACTCCGCATCAATCCACACAAACGAGACCTTGGCGCCATGGAAAAAACCGGCGTGACGCGTTGCTTCAACGACCGAGAGATATGCATCAGACATGTCGACGTACTTGCCAACAATGCCGATCTTGACTGGCTTTGTCGCGTTCTCCACCGATTCAATGACCGACAGCCACTGAGACAAATCAACAGGGTGATCATTGAGGTTGATCTTCAAGATCTCGCACACGTAGGTGTCGAGACCTTCTTCAAGCAGCACTCGAGGAATCTCGTAGATCGATGCAGCATCAACAGCAGAAACCACGCCTTCGATTGGCACGTCACACAACAGTGAGATCTTGCGTTTCATGTCTTCTTCGATGAAACGATCCGAACGACACACAATCACATCGGGTTGGATTCCACGGCTGCGAAGTTCAGTCACTGAGTGCTGGGTTGGCTTCGTTTTCTGCTCACCTGATGGGGCAAGGTACGGAACCAGTGTGAGGTGAACGTAACAGACATTGTCGCGACCAACATCTCGCCGGAACTGGCGGATGGCCTCAACAAATGGGACAATTTCTATGTCGCCGACGGTGCCGCCAATTTCAACAATGACGACGTCTATCTCGTCAGAAGCCAAGCGACGAATGCGGCCCTTGATCTCATCGGTGACATGAGGAATCACCTGGACGGTCCGGCCAAGGTAGTCACCGCGGCGCTCTTTTTCAATCACTGAGGAGTAAATCGAGCCCGTTGTGGTGTTCGAGTTTCGATTCAGATTCTCATCAATGAAGCGCTCGTAGTGTCCAAGGTCGAGGTCGGTTTCTCCCCCGTCTTCGGTGACGAAGACTTCGCCATGCTCTCCCGGATTCATGGTCCCCGGGTCAACATTGATATACGGATCAAGTTTGCACATCGTGATGCGCAGTCCGCGGGCCTTCAAAATGCGACCGAGGGAAGAAGCAGTGAGGCCTTTGCCGAGCGAACTCGAAACGCCTCCGGTAACGAACACGAACTTGCTCACAACGCTCTTCCCACTCCTCGCCGAACTACCCCCACGCTAGACGCTTCGGCCATGGCTGCGCTGACGGTCACCTTCTGCCCGAACTTCGCCCAAGGAGTTCCCTTGCATGAGCCAGCGCAGTTGGAGAATCCGGTGAGCCTGAGAGCAACCGAGCGATTTCAATCTCCCGGGCAATGGTGTTGAGTTCTCGAACTGTGGTCTTCACTGTTGACTCTGCAGTGCTCTTGGTCACGAGCAGGTGTACGTCGCCAAGGGCTGCTACCTGGGCGAGGTGGGTCACCACAAACACCTGACGAGAACCAGCCAAATCAGCCAGGAACGCTCCAAGAGCACTCGCGGCTACTCCGCCGACTCCGGTATCAATTTCATCAAAGACCAGCGACCCTGGACCGTTTGGAACCGCCAAGTGCAACGCCAGCATGACTCTGGAAAGCTCTCCACCTGAAGCCACTCTCGCAAGTTCTAAGACCCGCATGCCTGGGTTGGCCGAGAACATGAAGGTAACGCTGTCTCCTCCTTCTTCGTCCTCAACAGCGACGAGAAATTTGCAGTGCTGCATCCCGAGTTGCAAAAGCGTTGCTTCAACCGCCTGCGAAAGACGAGGGGCATGCTGGCGACGAAGGGCCAAGACCGCATCTTCTTCGCCACGCAGTTCGCTCAACGCAACCTCAAGCGAAGCTTCAATCGCTTCGCGATCAGTCCCGAGTTGCTCAGCAGCTCGAATCTGTGACGACAGCGCATCACGTGCGGTGATCACGTCACCCAAGTTGGTGCCATATCGGCGAATGAGGCTCTTCAGCAATGAAATTCGAGTTGCGATCTCATCAATGCGCTGTGGGTCTACCTCAAGTGAAGTTCCGAGATCTCGAACATCGTCGACAAACTCACTCAGATGCTCAAAGAGCACCATTCCCCGCTCTACGAGGGCGCTCGCATCTCCAACGGCTTCGAGCTCTCGAAGTGCTTGGCGAACAAGATCTCGCGCACCAAGACCTTCGTCTCCGCCAGCGAGGAGTTCTGTTGTTCGAGCAAGAAGCGCCTTCAACTCCTCTACGCCACCGAGTCGCTCGAGTTCGCTGGTCAATTCCTCAAGCTCGCCATCGTGGGTGAGCTGCGCTGAGTTCAATTGTTCAAACTCAAACTGCTGCAACTCAAATGCCCTTAGCGCTGCTTTCGCATCGCCACCAAGGCGTTCGAGTGCCGAACGCAGACGTGCAACGCCAATGCGAGCTGCGGCCAAGCCAGAGGTATTGATTGCCCCAAAGTGATCAAGTGCTTCTCGTGCTGAGATTGGATCAAAGAGCGACTGCGCTTCATGCTGTCCATGAATTTCGAGATAGTTCGTCACTTCTTCGCGTAGTTCTGCTGCGCTCACCGAGCGACCATTGATCACTGCTCTCGTTCGGCCTTCTCTCGGCAGGATGCGCTCGACCAGGATCTCTTCGCCGTCATGGACAAAGGTGGCTTTGACGCTTGCTACCTCAGCACCTGGTCGAATGAGGGCAAGATCAGCTCTGCCGCCACAGATCAACTGCAGTGCCTCAACCAGGAGCGTTTTTCCTGCGCCAGTTTCACCGGTCAACACAGTCATGTGTGGACCAAAGGCCAGCCGAGCCTCCTCGACGACGCCGAGCGCGGTGACCTCAAGTGAACGCAACATCAGCTACAAACGCAGATCCGTTGGCGAAAGTATCGACCGGAGGCGACCAAACGTGTCACTGGACTCGTCAACAACGAGATGAAGTGGTGTTGGATGCGTGGTGACCGTGACAGCCTCTTGCGTCGCAATTGGCCCGACTGATCGACCGTCTAAGACCGCAACTGCTCCCCGGTCATCATCAACAACGATCGTCACGACTCGCTCGGGTGGCAGCACGATGCTCCGGTCAACCGCCAAGTGGGGTGCAACCGGCGTGACAATGGTGGCGCGCATCGTTGGGTCAAGCACGGGACCACCAGCAGACAAGTTGTAGGCGGTTGATCCTGTTGGTGTTGCCACGACAATGCCGTCTGCGGCGTAGGTGACGAATTCTTCCTCGTCAACCATGGTCGACAGTCGCAGCATGTGGCCAGGCTCACGTTTTTCAATAGCCAATTCATTAATTGCGATCAGTCGCTCGCCTCCTGGCAAGCCAACTTCAAGCACACTTCGCTCTTCGAGGTTGAACCCCTGTTCGAGGCCTCTCGTGATGACGCCCCACAACTGGTCCGGCTCAATAGGCAACAAGTAACCCAAACGGCCAAAATTCACGCCAAGGACAGGAACACCTGCTCGATGTGCTGCTGCTGCTGCCTTCAAGAACGTCCCATCTCCACCAAAAGAGACCACCACCGTCACAGTTGTGCCGAGTTCACTCAGGGTTCTTGCGTGCAAGTCATCAACATTGCACTCAACGGCCGAAAGACCTTGTTCTCCAAGCTGCGCGCTCGTCGAGGCAAGCAGCGCTTGGGCGCCATCATGAAATTGCGGAGCAACGAGGACGACCGTCATCTGTTCTGACCAACCGCAAGAGCACGCACCCGTCCATTGTCGCACTCAGCATGGAAGTTTTGGCGCAAATTCATTGCTGCATCGCGATCGCTTCACGAAGCGCGTCATCGACCAAACGAGTAAAAGCTTCCCGAGACAGCGACAGTGACTCGCTCTTGACTCCACCGGCGACAAATTCAGTGTTTCCCTTGGGGCCATGAATGGGAGAGACGATGATCGACTCCGCACAAAGTCCGACCGCTTCAAAACTTGCAACCACTCCTTCAATCGCTCGACGCCAGACTTCAGGGCTGCGAACGACACCTTTGCCATCAGAAACCTCTGCTCGACTTGCTTCAAATTGAGGCTTCACGAGCACGGCAAAACGCCCCAGTGGCTTCAACAGTTCGGCAAATACTGCTGAAAGTTTGGTCAAGGAGATGAACGACACATCAGCCACAATCAGGTCAACGCCTGAAAACACTGCATCTGGCTCGTCGAGGTCTGAAGCGGTCAGATACCTGACATTGGTCCGCTCTCGAACAATCACCCTCGAATCTTGTCGAAGCTTGTGGTCGAGTTGGCCGTATCCGACGTCTACAGCAAAGACCTTTGCTGCGCCACGTTGCAAGAGGCAATCAGTGAAGCCACCAGTTGATGCGCCGGCATCGAGAGCAGACATTCCAGTGACGTCAAGAGAAAAGGCATCGAGTGCTGGACCAAGTTTCTCGCCGCCTCGACTGACAAATCTGCGAGCCTCTCCAGAAATAGTCAATTGATCAGCGATGGCAACTTGTCGACTCGCACTCAACGCAATGGCACCGTTGACAATGACGAGGCCACCCGAGATCGCGCTTTGGGCGACGCTTCTCGAACTACACAGTCCGCGCTCGACGAGCGCTACATCGAGTCGAATGCGCTTGGTGCTCACTCAGCGCTCTCGTCCGAGGAGGTCTCCTCGCTCGGAGACTGGAGATAGCTCGCTCCTCGATGCTGCGCTTCACGAAGAAGTGCGCGCATTCGCCCACGCTGAACCACCATGCTGGTCAGCAGTGCCGCACCGAGTCGAACCGCCAATTTCGAGCGCGTCTGCTTGAGTGGTCGCGTGCTCATTGCTTTTCCAGCCAGAGAGAAACTGCCTCGGCAAGGCAACTCGTGGTCAAGACTTCATCGTGTGCTCGCTGATCGACGCCACTCAAGACCAAGGTGAACGGCACGCGCAGTCGATGGGCAAAAGCACCATCGGTCGCAACTTGATCTCCGACCACCATCGAGATGGCACCCACACGAGCGCGAACAAGCGCTGCCATTGCCTCTCCAGGTTTACCGGCATAGATCGCAGGTACTCCGCTCGCAACTTCAACTGCGGCAATGATGGCGCCAGTTCCGGGCATCAACCCAGTTGGAGTTGGGTGCGTGGGATCGGCGTTTGTCCCAATGAAGGTTGCTCCGCTCCTCACGGCTGAAGCCGCAGTTGCCAAGGTGTCATAGGAAAATGTCGTGGTCCAGCCAACAACGACCGCATCTGCTTCACCACCATTGACAATATGGACGTTTCGCTGTTCGAGTGCTTGACGGACTCCCCCATCGGCAATGCATACGGCAACGCCGTCTTTTGGAACGAGTGACGCAGCTGCCTGTGCGGCAGTGAGCACCTCGTGCTCGCCAGCCGAAATCCCAGCGCGTTCCAACCGGTGAAGCAACTGCTCGGTGGTTGGCGCCGAATTATTGGTGACAAACAGCAGCGGCACCTCATTGGCCCGGAGTTGCTCGATCGCAGCCACACTCCCGTCAATTGGTTGACCAGACAGCCAAACGACCCCATCAAGGTCGATTAACCATGCCCCATGACTTGCCATTACTTCTTCTCCCAGTCACTGCCCAGCATGGACTTGAGTGCAGTTGCTACCGCACGTTCACTATGTCGTAACCCTAGGCTGTTTGCTCCACCTGCAACGATCCGTTCTGCCATTTCTGCGTCATGCAGGAGCGTGAAGCACAGAGCCACGAGTTCTTCCCCCGACTCACCAATCAACACATCAACTCCATGGACTGCTCCAACTGAAGTGGCCGCTGCTTGCGTCGTCACTACTGGTCTCCTCGCTGCCCACCCCTGGAGAATTGTCGTCTTCGAGCCAGAGATAGCAAAGGACGGAACCAACACCACTCGTGCGCTCGCATAACTCGGTCCAAGGCGCGAAATACCAACCCGGCACTCGACTGCACCTTGAAGAAACTCGTCGAGCTCGCCGGCGAAACCCGTTGCCGAAATTGCCGCCAATGACAGTGACGTAGACCCCGTCATCTGTCGAAGCGCGCTCAAGCATTGTCGGAGACCATCAGCATTGCGACGCTCAGCAAAGTTTCCAACGGTCAAAACCTCAACGCTCAAGGCTGCCTCTGGTTCGCCAGCAACATCAGCTTCAACAATGGCGTGGGGAATCACTGAAACTGGTCGCTTCCATCGACGCTCAGCTGCGGCGATCTCACCTAACTGAATCACCGCAAGTCCCCGAACAGGTCCGAGGAGATGACGGAGGCCACTTCGTTCCATCGTGGCAAGAACACGAGAGCGAATTGTTGGAGAGGCAGGTTCTCCATACCCAAAAGCCCGGGCCCGCTCTTCAATGAAGAC
Organism: Acidimicrobiaceae bacterium; assembly: GCA_947456095.1. Taxonomy (GTDB): domain Bacteria; phylum Actinomycetota; class Acidimicrobiia; order Acidimicrobiales; family RAAP-2; genus CAIQEU01. The sequence continues at coordinate 16,741 of CANGPX010000001.1, read as the reverse complement.
ATAGGTCGCCACTCGTCGCGCAACTCGGCCATACAACTCAGGCGTGCGATAGGTGCAACCAAGGACGACTGACACCTTTTTCGTTGCAACGAACTTGTCGAGCACTTTGGTCGCCCGGGCGAACGGTCCACCGAGCCCACATGCTGCTTGGAGTCGGCGAACACGACCAATGCGTGAAGTCGAAAACACCACGCCATCGACCTCGATCGTTGCTCCACTTCCAAACGGGCCGATCGTCGCTTGTTCAACCATGGCAAATGACCGTGCCGATCGGGCAACGACGTCGTAGCGAGCAGTGAACCCGTTGACGTTCGGATCGACCTCGAAATGCCGAAGGAGCAACATCCTCGGACTGGTCATGGCGATACCTTGAGTGGAAGATGGCTGTGAAAACCCAACTTGGCGATCGCCATGGAAGCCATCGTCTCAGTTTTCACTTGCCACCTTCAACAGCACGAATGGTGGCTCGATCACCTTCACCTGGAATTCCAAGATCAACACCAGCAGGAAGCTCAACATGGAGGTCGTCAACCTCTGTCAGTGAAACGGTGCCTTGGCGCAGCACGTATTCCATGACATGACCACCACGTGAGCGCTCGGCGTTGATGAAATGGAGGTGGAAACCCGGTACCTCGATTCCCGCAAGAGCATCGGGAAAACAGAAGCCAACAATCGTCCCAACGACGTTCTCGCACGAAAACATATGTTGATCCTTCACTGCTTCAGCCAATGGTGGGTACGGCTTGGTCTGGCGTTCCACACTCCGTAGTGAAACGACATCAAAGGTTCCTTCGATCCGGATACCAAGCACACTTCGGCCCGATCCCTCGTTGCTCATCCGTGCTTCAAGATCTGAGCGTGTTCCACTCGCAGAGAACTGCGTAAAGGGATCCTCCGGACAAACAACGGCAAAGGGGGTGGTCTCGCTGAATTGCGGTATCGAGATGACCCCATCAGCATCAGCAAGAAAGACTGCTCCATCGACAACGAGCAGTTCTCCGCCAAGCCCATTGGTCGTTCCGATTCCAAGATCACCACGGGCGACCAATTCCGAGAGCGTCATTGAGCCGTCATAGTTCGCGTCAAGCAGCGAACCAATGGTTCCCACTTGGGCCGCGACATGTGCGTGAGCAACGTCATGGTCGTGGCCACTGGTGCGCAGTGCCACAAGGTGCAGTCCCGCAATCATCCGGTCATCGAGGACATGTCGACTCATATTGGCAACCTAGACGACCGGGCGCTTCAATCGATGCTCTTTTGAGGTGGCAAAGTAGAGAGATGTCGTTACCTTTGGCCACCTCACCGCTCGAACCACTGCATCACGTCGTTGGAAGATCGGTCCATCAGCTCATCGACAATGATCGCGACGGGCGAGTTCTCGATCTTGCCTGCTGGTATCCCGCAATCAACGCAGATGAGCCCTTGGCTGAGTACGAACTGCTCGCAGGAGTCACGTTCAACGCCAGCGCACTCGAAGCACCGGCTCCGCTTCCTGGGCAACACCCTCTCGTAGTGTTTTCACACGGTCGTACGGGAACCAACCTGAATTACAGCCAACTCCTTGAGGCGCTTGCGAGCCGAGGGTTCGTCATCGTGGCGATAAACCATCCAGGAGACACCACCATGGACTGGCTCTCGGGTACCGCTGTTGATGACGCCACGAACGAACGCCAACGCGTTGGTGACGTTGCACTCGTCATTGAGCACCTCTTCAGCGGCGCCCTCGAGCTCGCACCGGAAATTGATTTTGACGCGATGACCGTGGTTGGTCACTCTTATGGCGGCTACACCGCCCTGGCCTATGCCGCTCACCACGGTGCGACCAATCACGTCAAAGGTGTCGTTGGGCTCCATCCCTTCCTTACTCCCCTGAGCGCAGATTCTCTGGCTGCCATTCATGCTCCAGTCCTGCTTCTTGGCGGGGCAAATGACACGACGACCCCGGTAGAGGTGAACGTGCATGAGCCAGCCAAGCACCTCTCCAAGGTCACCGTTGTCGTCTTTGAAGAGGTTGGTCACCAGGGCTGCTCTGACATCGGGCTTTATGGAGAGCTTGCGCCAACCATCCCGGGCCTTCCGGAAGAAATCGTTGCCCTGGTTCAAGACATGGCGACCTCGGTGACAGGGCAGGCAGGTGATCCCTGGCGTCCAGCAGTCCTCCAGCACTTGCAGGAACTCACGTTATTTCTCGAGCGTGTTACTCCTGCAGTTGTGTGAGCCCTTGCGCACAACAACTCAAGCGCTAACGAGTTCTTCATGGACGCTCACAACGCTCCGGTAACCAAAGACCGCCAAGCGCTCGTACCAACACTCATTGGCATTGGACTGGTGGTCGCTCTGGTATCGAGTCTTGGTGCCCCGCTCATCCCAACCATTGCACTCGAACACGGCGTTCGCCTTGCCACTGCAGACTGGGTCCTCACTGCTGCGCTCCTTACAGGCGCGCTTGCGACCCCAATCATGGGACGTCTCGCTGACGGCGCTCATCAACGCCGAGTCATCGTCGCGACACTCTCCCTCGTGCTCCTTGGTTGCGTGATTTCAGCGCTCGCGTCGAGTTTTTCGTGGATCGTCATTGGGCGGGGCTTTCAAGGTGTTGGTCTTGGACTCTTGCCGGTGAATATGGCCATTGCCCGTCGGGTACTCAGTCCTGAGCGCTCGCATCGCGCCATCGCAACTTTGTCAGTGTCGACGGCAATTGGTGCTGGACTTGGCTACCCAGCTACTTCTGCAGTCGCTCAGATCGGTGGAGTCTCTGCTGCATATTGGTTTGGGGCGTGCATGGTCGCCATCGCCACCGTCACCGCACTGGTCGTCATACCGAAGGGCTCAGACTCGCATTATCGAGCCTTTGACGGTCGTGGTGCGCTGTTGCTTGGCATTTGCGTCTTCTCAATTTCGGTGTTCTTGAGTGAAGGCGCTGGGTGGGGATGGACCTCACTTCGCTCCGTCTTGTTGATCGCGTTGGCAACCCTCGCCCTTGTGATTTGGATTCCCGCCGAACTCAGTCACCAGTCCCCCTTGGTCGAACTTCGCTATCTCAAGGTGACCTCAGTTGCTGTGGCAGACCTCATTGGATTCGCCATGAGTGTGGCGATGTACTTAGTCGTACCCGTCATTGTCGAATTCGTCCAAACTGACCCGGCATCTGGCTATGGATTTGGCGTGGGCGTCATGACTGCTGGTTTCCTTTTGACCCCGCTTTCGGTTGGCACCTATCTTGCGAGTCGCACGCTTCTCCCCATGGAAAGAGCGTTCGGGACCCGAATCTTGATGCCGCTTGGTGCCATGACGTTTGCCGCAGCTGCGATGTTCTTTCTGGCCTTTCACCACCAACTCTGGCAAGCCTTTGTCGCCGTAGGCATTATTGGCCTCGGCATTGGCCTCACCTTCGCCGCGATGCCAAGTTTCATCATTCGGGCTGTTCCGCCTGGAGAAACAGGAAGCGCAACAGGCCTCTACCAGGTGCTCAGAAACATTGGCCTCGCAGTAGGTTCATCACTTGCAGCTGGCCTACTCCGCAGCGCAACCCCAAAAGGGAGTTCCACTCCGAATTACACCGGTTATGAATACGCCTTCCTCGCTGCTGCAGGCATTGGGCTCCTGACGGCTTTGATCACCTTCGTGCTCGGTGACTCACCAACGGATTCAAGAGCGCTTCAAGACACCATGTTCACCACACGAAATGAAGGCCTCCTTGAAGCATCAGGGGCACTCCTCATTAACGATGAGGATGCAGAATAGGCCAAACGACCAAAACCCTCAATGAGGCTGACAAATGCCAAGCGGGAGGATGGAGCGCTCAGAAATTGCTGGCCTTCAAATCCACAGTCAACCCTGTGGGCAACATGGTTTCGCTCGTAGCCTTCTCCCACTCAACAATGCATCGTGGCAGCCTTCGTGGAGGATTCCCCGCTGCAAACGAGCCAAGGACGCCTACAAATGTCCTTGAAAGATCTCTGATCCACTCGTGAAATCGCGAAGTAACGACGAAATCCAAGTCTTGTGCGACTCACCTTGAGGAGATGGGTACTCACCAGCACAAGAAGTGCAAGCCATCAAAGGGCTTTTCAGAAGTCACTGCCGAGGAACTCAAGATCCAGACTGCAGCGACTTTCTCTCTGACTTATTTACTCGCCGGTTGAGCCCAGGCAATGACGTTGTCTTTGAAGTGGCCAATCTTGTAATTGAACTCCCCGCCGCAAGTGACAAAGGCGACTCGTGGAGCCCCTGTGTTCTCAAAGAGACCCCCTGGGAGGTCCTTCTTGGGTGCCTGTTGAACTGAGGTGACTCTCCACTTGGTCACCACCCCATTCAGGCCAGTAATTTTGAATTCAGTACCCCGCTTCATCTCAGGAACATGCCAGAAGGCTCCTGCAGACGACCGATGACCAAAAAACAGTGCAGTTCCTGGCTCACCTGGCTGAGGGCCATAGCGAGACCATCCAATAATTTTCGGGTCTCCAGGAACAACGAATTGGCCTGTTTTCTTGTCTACGCCTTCCACAACTACCTTCGCAGAGACCCCAAAGCTTGGGATCGTTACCAACGCAGAAGTTCGAAGACTATGACCAGCCGGACGGATGGTTGATACCAAGGGCTTTGCCGCAACCGGCGGCGAAGCACTTGCAGGCACCGAACTCAACAACGAGAGCGCCATTGCTCCCGAGGTGAGCGCCAAGCCAACAGCAGAAACTCGTGGAAGTCGCATAGTCATTTAGTTCACATTCTTTCGACGAAGGAGCAGACCCAGCGCCAAGGCTCCAGATCCAAGAATTCCAAACAAAGCCAAATTGCTCAGTCCGTGCGAAGACGGGCTGTGAGGCATTCCCAAGTCCGTGGGGATGCCACCGGCTGTAGGGGTGATTACTTCATTTGAAACACCTTTGACAGGCCCAGCGTTCAAACTCACACCACTCGCGGTCGCCTGATTGGGGACATAGGTCCGGATCAGGTCAGCGTTGGAAACTTTGTGGAGTGAAGTTCCCACACACTGCATAGTTTCACCCGGTGCCAACTTTGTCTTCGGGCAACTCACACCAACTCGGTCGCTGCGAACGCTCACGCTCGTGAGTTCGGTATTTCCCGTGTTCTTCACGCTGAAGGTGTATTGAATCTGGCTGCCCTTGGGGGCCGCACCATCAAAATTCTCACCAACGACGGTTGCCTTTGTCGCTACCGAGATTGCACTGATGCTGGCTGCAGTCTTGACGCTTCGGCTGCAAGTCGGTGTGCATCCTGGATCAGTCGCACCCGCAGGCGGCGTGACCGTTACGGTGTTGGTTCGATTTCCCGTCAGTGATGCTGGAACAATTCCGGTCACCGTGTAGGTCACCTTTCCTCCCGCAATCACCGTGACGGTGTCCCGAATATTTCCAACACCAGAAGCGGTGCAAGTAGAACCCGCGGTTCCAACACAAGTCCAGGTGAAGCGGCTTGGTCCAGAGGTTGGAAGCCCAGCAGGGAGCGTGTCAGCCACTTTCGTGTTCTTTGCGTCACTTGGACCGTTGTTGGCAACGATCACGGTGTAGGTCAAGCGAGCACCGGCCACATAAGAAGTTGGTGAAGCGGTCTTTGAAGGGACGAGGTCAACGACAATGTGCGGAGTGCTCGTTACCGTTGAGCTGCAACTTGGATTACAACTTGGGTCGTCGCTGCCGACATGTGGAAACAACGTGGCGGTGTTGGACAATGACGTCGTCAGTGACGAGGGCACCGTTCCAGTGATGGTGTAAACCACCGATCCACCTGCCGAGATGGCAATGCCGGTTTCACTCAGATTTCCCGTGCCGTTCGCGTTTGGACAAGCTGAAGGTGTCGTTGGGCTGGCAATCACATCGTTTGCAGCACAGCTCCAAGTAAAAGCGTTCGCTCCAGTTGTCGGAAGCCCAGCAGGCAGCGTGTCAGTAACGTCCACGCCTGACACATCCAGGTCCGATTTGTTCGAAGCCTTGACGGTATAGGTCAGGGATTCGCCGGGCGTAAACACTGGCTTATCAACAGTCTTCAAGATCGTGATGTTTTTGGTTGCAGGCACGTTGCTCACCGTCGTTGCATCTGAGCAAGAAACCAAGCAATTTGCGTCGTAGACACCAGGAGGTGGCGTCACTGTTGCCGTGTTGACGAGCGAGGCTGTTGTTCCCAACGGCACCGTGCCGGTCACGGTGTACACAACCTTTGCGTCCTTTGGAATGGTGACCGTATCGTTAAGGTTTCCCGTTCCAGAGGCGCTACACGTTGCACTGCCCGTTGCGACACAGGTCCACGTAAAGGCACCTGCACCAGTCGTTGGAAGACCTGCTGGCAAGGTATCAACGACTGTGGCATTCGTAGCGGTATCTGGGCCAGCATTGTTGACGGTGATGGTGTAGGTCAACGGATTGCCTGCGGTGTACTGAGACGATGACGCAACTTTTGTTACCGACAAGTCGGTTGTCACCGGCGGCAAGGTGACGGTCGAAGCGCAGTTCGGCGAGCAGCCAACATCGCTTGAATCCGCAGCAGGCGTGACGGTTGCGGTGTTATCGAGCGCAACATGGGTCCCCGCGGGAATCGTTCCCGTGATCGTGTACTTGACAGAACCCCCAGGGCTAATTCGGTAGATGGTTTCGTTGATGTTGCCTGAACCGTTGGTATTTCCACTCGTGGCACATCGGCTATTGCTGTCCACCTTTGCGCAGGTCCACGTGAACCGATTTGCACCTGAAGTTGGCAGACCTGCTGGAAGGCTGTCCACGAGGCCGACGTTGTAGGCGGTTCCTGGTCCCGCATTGGCAACGGTCACTACATAGCTAAGGCTCTGCGAAGAAAGATACGCAGGAGACTGTGAAGCCGTCTTCGTGACTGAAAGATCAACTGGGCAAACCGAACTCGGTCGGAAAACAGCGTTGAAGCCTTCGTAATCGTTGTCAGTCTTGATTTGCACGATGATGGTGTTTTCGCCGGTGACGAAGGCTCCGCGAAGGACTGCATCGGCTGCGGCTTCCTTCGTGTATCCGTTGTAGTCGTAGTGGCCCGTAGCGTCTTGCGGGATACCAGTCGTGATAGCACTCTGTGCCACACCATTGACGTAAATCTCGAAAATGTTGTTGTCTGCGTACCAGTCAAAGGGAATCTGGAAAGTCGACGGGTCTGTAGTTGGACCGAGATTGAACTTCAGTTGGTACCAATAATCTAAAGGGTCATTTTGTGGATACTGATAGGGATTATCGAGATTCTGTTGTGAGATCCACTGCGAGTTGTAGAACGGCGTTGTATACCAAGATGCAGCGATCAGGTTATTGACGCTTGCAGAGGTATATGTTGCCCCTGCAGGTGGAAGTGAAGCTCCTGAAGGGACGTAACCAGGCCCCGTCACTGTCCAGTACGAGTCAGCGGAGTAGTCGGAAAGAGTACTGCCAGTGTTTGCGTTGAAACCAGTGTTGAACAGGTTTGGGTTCGAGTTGCAGGCAAAGTTGAGCACTGATGAGGTGTAGGAGAAATTGACCGTCACTGAGTCGACCGTTCCGCCCTCGACCAGATTTGCTGTCGCCGTCATTTCAAATTGATGGTCAATCGGAAGGAACGAGGGATAGACGGTGGTTGACCAAGAGTTCGTGCCATTGGCGGTAAATGTTGTTGCCGAAGCGCCCCAACCCACTCCATCAAAGTACAAACTGGCGGTTGAGTCATACAGCTTGATATCGACCGTATCGACTGTCGAGGTGCCATCGATTGCTTCACCAGTGACGGTTGAATTCCACGTCCGTGGTGCATACGTCGTTCCATCTGCTGGGTTGGAGATTGACACCGTTGCTGCTACTGGGTCAGCACCAGCCAATGGCGATACGGTTCCCGACAAGGCAAGGGCTCCAATGGAGACGACTGCAAGCCGTCGCAACGTTGCTGCAAAATATTTCCGCACATCCAGCTCCACATGATCTCGGCGAGGCACAGCGAACCCCTAAGGGTCTTTGACAGACTAGTGGAAATTCGTTGAGATTTTGCAACGCAGCCGGTAAAAGTCGCAGCCAGTGCACTGAATTCGCCATGAATTTTCGCTGAGTTGAATGAGCATTCAAGTTTTCCTGCTTGTGAGCAGGAAAAACTCAACGGGTCGAGCAGTGAAGAAGTCCGGGATCTGTCGAAGCTTGCCCCAGAGAGGGCAAACCTTTCGAAAGGGCTTAAAAATCTCTACCTCTGATTTGAGCGAAGTCCCTATCTTGACTGAAATGTCGCCAAGAGCTTGTCGGCACAGCATGCGTTCGACTGCTGAGAGGTTTACTCAGGGCAATTCAGAGAATGCCTCACCAGCCGAGGAATTACTTCGAGGTGCAACGGCCAAAGCCCAGAGGCCCCAAAACAACCAAGGTGCCACTGAACTACTTGTTCTTCTTCGGTGACCCTCTGGTCAACGGGATCTCGCTGCAGAATAATCGTGTCGAAGGGGGGACTTGAACCCCCACGCCCTTACGGGCACTAGCCCCTCAAGCTAGCGCGTCTGCCTATTCCGCCACTTCGACTGGCACGATCTTTCAACCGCAGAGCGAAACTCTAGCAAACCCCACCGCAGTCAAGTTCCTGCTAGTTCGCCACCTTGGTAGGAGCGACTTTCGGGCTGAACGATTGGCCAGCTACTTGAGGGATCGCGATGGCCCAGCGGTCAGCACCTTGGGTAAGCGATCCGCCAAACGGAAACACGGTGACGCCGCGAAGGCGTGTTCGCCACACTTGAAGGTTTGGCAGTGACACCAATGGAATCGAAGCAACGTCAGTGGCAATTTGGCTGTCGATTGCGCCATAGGCATCAGCCGCATCTACCGGATTGAGTTGTCCAGATGCCTTGGCGAAAAGCGCACTCACCTTAGCATTGTCATACCCACCCGGATTGGCAACACTTGCCTGAAGGGGGGCTGGAAGGACGAACCATGGTGCTTCTTGACTTGGTGCCTGAGGGGCGATGCGAACAACAAGCGCAGCGTCAATTCTTCCTGCCATCACCGCGCGGGCGGCTCCATTGTTTCCCACCTGTTCATGGAAAACACTTGCAATTCCGGCTGCTTTGAGTTGCGAGAACAGCGTCAGAGCAAACGTTCGGGCATAGGGCATCGACTGGTCAAAGCCCAGGTGGAGCGTCAGGGGTCTTCCCGCCTTGTCCACCCAATGGCCATCGTGAAAGGAATACCCAATCGACCCAACCGCTGCCGCAATGGCTGGGTCGAGTGGGTTAACCGGTGTTGGCTTTGTTGGAGGATCTTGATCAAAACCGCTTTCATTGGAAGAAAGTCCAGCGAACAGAGCACTGGTCAGCACCCCAACGTTGGTGCTCGACTGCCCAATAATCGCTTGCCCGAGCGAAGCTCGATTCAAAGCAGCCGAGACAAGTTGTCGAATCGGCAGCTGGGCAAGCGCCCCACTGTTCAAATTGGGGACAAGATGCACCATGGCGGCGCTTTGTCCAACTGAAACTGTTGTTCGCTGAGACTGCGAGGCACGCAGTACGTCTTGCGTGCTGAAGTTCGACACGCTTGTTACCTGGGCTCGGTCATGAACCACCCATTCAATTGCCGTCGTCGCAGAAACAGCCCGTCGGATGACCAAGCGGTCAAGCGCCACTGGAGTCCCCCACCATCGTGGGTTTCTCACCAGTTGCACTTCTTCCTTATTGGACCGCTGAATCACGAAAGGGCCACCAGACACATCAATAGATGAATTTGGCAGCGTGCAGCCTTTTGGACCTTTGGCGAGAACAGTCGCTGGGAGCAGGTCTGAAAAGAGTGTTCTCCAGTCCGCATAGGGCTTGGAAAACCTCGCAACGACGAGTCCGGGATGCGCACTTGGCACGAGTGAGGCAATTGCTTGATAGCCAAGTGCGGTTGGCAGACTGGTCGTCATCCCCGCGCGCCAGTTCGCAATTAAATCAGCTGCAGTAATTGAGACCCCATTTGCCCAAACCGCCGAAGGATTGAGGGTGTAGATGACAATCTGTGGGTCAGTACTCGACAACTCAACTTGGGTAAACAGTGACCGATTGAGGGACCAAATTCCTTGTTCATTCACAACGAAGGCGCTCGGCAACACGGCAGAATGCACAAGCGTGCTCATTGCATTCAGACTTGCCGGGCGAAGTGGCCAGCAATCTGCTGGTTCGCTCACTGTTGCCACCACAGCAGTCCCACCAACAGCTGAGACAAGACGCTGAGGCTGTTTTGTGGTCGACCCACAGCCAGCGCTCAAGAGCCCTACTGCCGCAAGCGTCGCAAAGAGTTTTGCTGGAAGGTGGCGATTGGCCACCGTGACCCTCACTGCAGCCTGAGATCCAAGGTGACCGTGGTGAAGAAGAAAATGAGGGCTACGGCCACGGTGATGCGGTCGAGATTCTTCTCGACAACAGTTGAGCCCTGTGCTGCTGCACCAACTGATCCTCCGAACATGTCGGAAAGTCCACCACCTTTCCCGCTGTGCAACAACACCAGCAGAATCAGCGCAAGGGCGGTAATAACTTCAATGATGAGATAAACGACCAGCACGCGAGTTCCTTCGTCCGTGAAGCCTCAACCGTAGCACCGCACTGCGGCGGCCACTATCTCGGAAAAGGTTGCTGCATCTAAACTTGCTCCGCCAACGAGCACTCCATCAACGTCTTCGCCACGAAGCAACTCCTCGGTATTTCCGGGTTGAACTGAGCCCCCATAAAGAACCCGAACTTCATTGGCTGAAGCCGTCCCCAAAACCGAGGCCACAACACCTCGGAGGTGGTTGGCTGCAAGTTGTGCATCTTCAGCAGTTGCTGCAGCACCACTTCCAATCGCCCACACTGGCTCATAGGCCAAAACAATGGCGTCAGCGGCATTGTTGGGCAGACCGCTGAGCGCAGCGAGAACTTGACGCGACAGTACGTCATTGGTCTGGCCTGCTTCGCGCTCTTCGGCTGATTCACCAACGCAGATCACCGCAACCATTCCCGCCTGAATGACTGCCTTTGCAGTTGCTTGAACCGTTGCATCGTCCATTGCGAACAGGGTTCGACGCTCAGAGTGACCAACAAGCACGTAACGCGTTTGCAACTTTGCCAGCATCGCGACACTGACTTCGCCCGTGAAGGCGCCTTTTTCATGATGGCTGACGTGTTGAGCACCGAGACTGATTGGCAACTTGTCACCTTCAACGATGCTCTGCACGGTGCGCAGGTCCGTAAATGGCGGGTGCACCGCAACTTCTACGGCCCCAAGCTCCAACTGCTTCAAGCGAAGACCAAGATCGCTGACCAGGTGAATCGCTTCTTGGTGATCTTTGTGCAGCTTCCAATTTCCTGCGATGAGCGCAGTACGTGACATGACTACCTTCCTGGTGCGTTCGACGCAGCGCGAAGCGCTGCGAGTCCGGGGAGGTCGCCGAGTTCAATGAACTCCAAGCTTGCGCCACCACCGGTTGACATGAACGAAATTTGGTCCGACAACCCAGCTTCATTGAGGGCCATGGCGCTGTCGCCGCCGCCAATGACGCTGAAGCCATCACTTGCTGCAACTGCCTGAGCCACGCCAAGAGTTCCGGCAGCAAATCGTTCATCTTCAAATGCTCCAACCGGGCCATTCCATAAGATGGTCGAAGCGCTAGCAATCCGTTCGGCGAAGCGGGCCACGCTCTTTGGACCTACGTCGAGTCCAATCCAGCCCTCGGGAAGGTTCTCACCAAAGGTTTCAACCGCTGTTTGCGGGTTCGTTCCATTGAACTGTGGCCCAAACTCGCCACCTGGCTCCAAGCCAATCACATCATTTGGCAGGAGAATCTCCACCTCGCGACTGAGGAGTTCTCGGCAAGCGTCGAGCTTTGAGGGGTCGACCAGTGATGCGCCAATGGAATGACCTTGGGCGGCGAGGAAGGTGAAAGCCATGGCTCCCCCAACAATCAGCGTGTCGACTTTGTCGGCGAGGGTCATCAAGATGCCGAGCTTGTCGGCCACCTTGGCGCCTCCGACAATGGCGACAAAAGGACTTGCCGGTTGGTGAAGCAGGCCACCGAGGACTTCAACTTCACGCTGCACGAGCCGACCAGCGGCCGACGGCAAGTGCCTGGCCACTCCGGTCACCGATGCGTGATTGCGGTGTGACGAACCAAAGGCGTCATTGACGAAGAACTCAAAATCATTGACGAGGGCCTCCACCGCAGCGTCATCACAGGACTCTTCACCTGGATGAAACCTCACGTTCTCAAGGACCTTCACCGACGGCAACATCGTGGCCAAGGTTTCAGCGACTGGTGCCATTGAGTAGCGCGGGTCGGCAGTGCCATTTGGTCTGCCAAGGTGCGAACACACTGAAACCTCTGCGCCACCGGCGAGGAGATACTCAAGGGTTGGCAGCGTTGCGACAATACGAAAATCATCGACCACAACTCGCTTGCCATCACGCTCGGCAAGCGGGACGTTGAAGTCAGCCCTAACAAGCACTCTCTTGCCCTTCAGATCTCCAAGATCTTCGAGCAGCGGGAGGCCGGCGAGAGCTGCACTTCGACCATCTGCAGCCGTCATGCGCCGACGAGGAGGCAGAGGTCGACGAGACGGTTGGAGTAACCCCACTCGTTGTCATACCAACCAAGGACCTTCACGAGCGACGTGGCGTCATCAATGCGCTGAACCATGGTGAGCCCAGCGTCAAAGGTGCACGAAGCTGGCGACGAGACAATGTCTTCAGAAACAATGGGCTCCTCGGTGTAGACCAGCACTTTGCCAAGACGCTCAGTCTTTGCCGCAGCTGCGTAGGCAGCATTCACTTCATCAACACTTGGGTGGCCGTTGACGACTGCAGTGAAGTCGGTGATTGAGCCAACGGGAACCGGCACACGAAGTGACGTGCCATCAAGCTTGCCCTTCATTGACTCAAGCACGAGGCTGGTTGCTCGGGCTGCACCGGTCGAGCTCGGCACAATGTTGACCGCTGCCGCACGGGCACGACGGAGATCACTATGGGCCAGGTCAAGCAAGTTCTGGTCGTTCGTGTAGGCGTGAACGGTCGTCATGAGGCCGCTGATGATGCCGAAGGAGTCATCCAACACCTTCACCATTGGCACGAAACAGTTGGTGGTGCACGAAGCGTTCGACACAATCGTGTGCTTGGCAGCGTCGTAGGTATCGTCGTTCACGCCAACGACAAAGGTGGCGTCAACCTCGGTGGCCGGAGCCGAGACAATGACCTTTTTTGCCCCACCGTTGAGGTGCAGTGCTGCTTTTTCTCTTGCCGTAAACAAACCAGTTGACTCGACCACAACATCAGCACCAACTGATGCCCAGTTCAAAGAACCAGGATCGCGCTCGGCGAACACGGCAATGCGCTTGCCGTTGACAATGATGGCATCATCAGCAACTTCGACGGTTCCAGTAAAGCGACCCTGGGAGGAGTCGTAGCGAAGGAGGTGCGCAAGCGTTTTTGATGACGTCAAGTCATTGATCGCAACGACTTCAACATCAGCACCACTTGCTGCGACAGCTCGCACGAAGTTGCGACCAATACGACCAAATCCATTGATGCCGACTCGAACCGTCACGTTGCCTCCTCAAAATCCTGGCGCGCTCTACGCCAGGGTGGACATTACCGCCGCAAGACGGGTTGGGTCGTGCATTGGTCGAGCATTGAAGGAAAGTGCTGCTTCGACCACCTCAATATCAACCTGACCGCGTTGCAATCCAAGACTTGGATCAAACACCACGACGTCGGGATGGACGCCATGAATGTTGAGTGCCGAGACATGTTGACCAAGCGTGCGACCCAGAGTTTCAGGGATTTGCTCTCGTAAATTCGCCACGTAAATCTTTCGCGCTGGCGACGCATCAACGGCTTCGACAATGCGAGGTGGGATCAACGATGCCAACAGCGAGGTGAACAGTGAGCCGGGGCCGAGGACAATCTGCTCCGCCTCAGAAATTGCCCGCAGAACCTCTTCGGGAACACAGGGGGTTGCTGGTTCCAAACTCACTCCATGAATATCAGCCCTGCACGTGATGGCACTTTGTCCAACCACTTCCCCATCATCAGTTTGCGCTCGAAGCACCACTGGCTCGCTCGTCGACGGCAGAATTCGACCGACGCACCCGAGCATGTTGGCTGCAGCATCAAGCGCCGCGACCAGATCGCCATGGAGTTCAATAAGTCCAGCAAGAACAAGATTGCCAACGGCATGACCCTCAAGCGTCCCAGCTGAAAAACGATGTTCGAAGAGTTCATCCCACGGGCCACCTGGGGCAGCAAGAGCAACGAGGCAGCGACGAAGATCGCCAACAGCCACAACGTCAAGTGCATTTCGCAACCTTCCCGACGACCCTCCGTCGTCGGCCACCGTGACCACACCGGTGACTTTGCCGGCATAATCCCTCACAGCTCGCAGCACTGATGCAGCACCGTGGCCACCGCCGAAAACAACGACCTTTGGACCCTTCATCGGTCAATGTCGCGATGAAAAACATTGACCGTTGAGACCAGATGTTCGCCCACGATCTGTTTCGCCAGCGCTTCAGCCACCGCAACAGAACGATGCCGACCACCGGTGCAGCCAATAGCGACGGTGAGATAGGACTTGCCTTCTCTGGTGTACGCCGGAATCAGCAGTGCCAGCATTGTTCGCAGTTGCTCCATAAAGGCTTCGGTTTCATCACTGGCAAAGACAAACTGCGCTACGTCTTTGTGCAGTCCACTCTCGGGACGAAGCGCTGGCTCCCAGTGTGGGTTTGGCAGGAAGCGAACATCGAACACGAGGTCAACGTCAAGCGGTATTCCATGCTTGAAGCCAAAAGAAGTAATTGAGGTCCGCATCGATGCAGGTGCTGAGTCTTCTTCGAACAGGTCACGCATCCGCAAACGCAACTGGTTTGAATTCAGTTCTGTCGTGTCCAAAATGACCGTGGCGCTCTCTCGTACCCCTTCAAGCGCGAAGCGTTCTTCAGCGATTGCTTCAACCACGCCAACAAGAGAATGTGGATGACGCCTTCGGGTACCTTCATAGCGTCGCACTAAGACGTCATCATCGGCATCGAGGAACAGCAAACTCACAAGGTAGTCACCCTCGAGTCGTCGGAGCACTTCTTCAAGTTCTTTGGCATGGATGTGACCGCTTCGACCGAGCACAAAAGCAACGCGTTCAGTTTTGATTGCTGGATGGCACACCAGGCGAGCTGCATCAACAATGAGCGGAGTGGGCAGGTTGTCAATGACATACCAGCCAAGGTCTTCAAGCGCACCAGACGCTGTTGACCTTCCCGCCCCGGACATGCCGGTCAGAATCAAAATTCTGTGCATAGACCTATTCTCCCCCATGGTCGGCATTGTCCCGTGCATCAAGGTCGCTCAAATGTTGTTCATGTTCATGTTCATGTTGATGAAGGTGTTCAAAAACTGACTCCGCGACGACGCTCGGCAACCACGACAGTGCCGCCAAGTCTTGCCTCGAGGCTTCTCGAAGGTTGCGCAGCGTGCCGAACTGTTCGATCAAGCGTTTCCTGCGAGTTGGACCGAGACCTGGAATTTCTTCCAACACCGAACCAGTCATGCGGGCGCCACGCCGTTGACGGTGGAAGGTCACGGCAAAGCGATGTGCTTCATCTCGCAGTGCTTGGAGCAAAAACAGGGCGTCACTGCCCCGAGCCACATGATCTGGCTGGGACTTGCCCGGCCGATACACCTCTTCGAATTGCTTCGCTAGCGACGCAACTTCAATCTCTTGTCGAAGTCCCAATTCATCAAGAACAGCCATGACTGAAGACAGTTGACCTTTGCCCCCATCGATCAGCAGCAGTTGTGGACGATAGGCAAAGCGTCGACGCCCCGTGTTCTCACTGTCTTCATCAAGACGCGACAAGCGTCGTTTCAGCACTTCTGCCATCGCAGCAAAGTCATCGTTTCCGTCAACGGTTTTGATGAGGAAATGGCGATAGTCACTTCGCTTTGGAATTCCATCTTCAAAAACGACCATTGATCCAACGTAATCAGTCCCTTGAAGATGACTCATGTCGTAGCACTCAATGCGCAGGGGAGCTTCTTTGAGGCCAAGTGCCTGTTGGAGTTCTGTCAAGGCTTTTGAGCGAGCATTGTGATCACTTGCTCGTCGGAGCTGATTGCGAGCTAAGTCTTGCCGAGCATTTTCGACCGCCATAGCCAGAACCTGCCGACGCTTGCCCCGATGAGCGCTCGTGATGGTGACTGGTCCGCCACGCAGTTCGCTCAGCCAGGTGCCAACAACAAACACGTCTGTTTCTTCGACTTCCACGCTCGAGAGCACTTGCCGAGGAATTGAGGTTGCTCGTTCGGAGTAAAAGCGCTCGATCAGCGTCACCATCAGTTCGGCCTCAGATTGCGCATCAATTCGGTCAGCAATGAATCCGCTGCGACCTATGAGGCGACCGTGCCGCACGTGGAGCACCGCAATAGAAACTTCGAGTTCGTTGACGACCAGTCCAAACGCATCAAACGTGCCCGACGCATCAACCACCACCTGCTGACTCGACGACGCCTCTTCGAGGGCGGTCAATTGATCCCGTGCTCGAGCAGCGAGTTCATACGCCCGATCATTCGAAGCTTGTTCCATCTTGTCGTGCAAGTTATGGAGGATGGATTCGCTGTCACCAGAAAAAAATGCCGAAAGGCCCTCGACGTAGGAGTTGTAGGTTCCAGCGTCGACTTGACCAACGCATGGTGCACTGCAGCGTCCAATATCGGCCAACAAGCAGGGCCGACCATATTTTTGATGGCGTGAAAATTTCGCATCACTGCAGGTG